>JAQGMY010000285.1 GCA_028292105.1 Ramlibacter sp. | reverse complement strand
CGGCACCGACTCCGGCGCCGACGCCGGCGCCGACTCCCGCCCCTACGCCTGCGCCCACCCCCGCACCGACGCCGGCCCCGACGCCAGCGCCTGCTCCAGTGGCGGCTGCCATGACCGCGGCGCCTTCGGCATCGGCCGCCGCGCCGTCCGCTTCCGCCGCGTCCTCGCCGGCGGCAGCTGCGGCCGCCCTGGCTGCATCCTCCGCCACCAGCGCCCCGGCCGTCGCCGCGGTGAAGCCGGCGCCCAAGCGCGCCGCGCCGCCACCGCCGCCCGAGCCCAGCCTGATGGACGACGTGCTGGAGAACCCGCTGATCCCCGCGCTGGGCGTGGGCCTGCTGGCGGTGCTCCTCGGCTTCGGCTTCTACAAGATGCGGCAAAAGCGCAAGGGCGCCGCCGTCGACAGCTCCTTCCTGGAAAGCCGGCTGCAGCCGGACTCGTTCTTCGGCGCCAGCGGCGGTCAGCGCATCGACACCGCCGAGACCAACAACCCGACCGGTTCGTCGATGGTCTACTCGCCCAGCCAGCTCGATGCGGCCGGCGACGTCGACCCCGTGGCCGAGGCCGACGTGTACCTGGCCTATGGCCGTGACCTGCAGGCCGAGGAAATCCTCAAGGAAGCCCTGCGCATCAACCCGCAGCGCGTGGCCATCCACTCCAAGCTGCTGGAGATCTACGCCAAGCGTCGCGACGCCAAGGCCTTCGAGGTGGTCGCCGCCGAGGCCTACAACCTGACGCAAGGTTCCGGCAGCGAGTGGGAACACATCTGCGACCTGGGCCGCGAACTCGATGCGTCCAACCCGCTGTACCGCCCGGGCGGCCAGCCGGGTAAGGCCGTCGCCGCGGCGTCCATGGCCACGCAAGCCGTCAAGGCGACACCGCCCGCGCCGCCGGCGCCGGCGGCGGCCGCTTCGGACGTCGACCTCGACCTGGACTTCTCGCTCGGCGATGAGCCCGACACGCTGTCGCCCACACCGGCGCCGGTGTCGATCCCCCCGGTCGGTCGTCCCGCGCCTGCATCGGTTGCGTCCGCGCCTGCACCGCTGCAGCCGCTGGCCATGGACTTCAGCACGGCGCCCAGCCTCGACCTGCCTTCCCTGGCCGAGCCCGCGCAGCTGGAGACGCCCGAACTGAACGTCAAGGGGAACAGCCTCCAGTTCGAGCGCTCGCCGCTGGCGGCGCCCGTGGCCAAGGCCGCGCCCGCCGCGACACCGGCGCCTTCCAACGAAGGCATGATGGAGTTCGACCTCGGCGGGCTGTCGCTGGACCTGCCCGGCAGCGCCTCCGCACCCGCCACCGCCACCGTGGTGACGGCACCGGCTCCCATGCCCGGCCTGGAACTGGACCACGGCCCGACGACCGAAGCGGGCGAAGACAGCCCGCTGGCCACCAAGCTCGCCCTGGCCGAGGAGTTCAACGCCATCGGCGACGCCGACGGCGCCCGCAGCCTGGCCGAAGAAGTGCTGGCCGAAGCCTCGGGTGACCTGAAGTCGCGGGCGCAACAGCTGCTCGCCGAAATCGGTTGAAGTCCATCTGACTGGAACCCGGCCGTGAGGTCGGGATTTTGTTCACTCTGAAGAATCGCGAGCGATTTTTCAGAGTGGCCTGATCAGTGTGAAGAGGACCGGCAAAGCCGGATCCTCTCCACACGTCGGACCGCGCTGCATGTTATTCCGCGCGATCCACGTGCCTCTGCGAGGTAGCCGGCACAGAATCCGGTTCGTGATCATCCGCTTCTCCCACTCTGGAACGCCGCCTTGAGGCTCGCGCTCGGCATCAGCTACAACGGACAGGCCTACGACGGCTGGCAAAGCCAGCCGTCGGGCCGGACCGTGCAGGACAAGCTCCAGCACGCGCTGGGCCGCTTCGCCACCCACCCCGTCCACACGATCTGCGCCGGCCGCACCGATGCCGGCGTGCATGGCCTGATGCAGGTGGTGCACTTCGATACGCAGCTGCAGCGCGAGGACATTTCCTGGGTGCGCGGCACCAACACCTTCCTGCCGCCCGACATCGCGGTGCAGTGGGCGCGGCACGTTCCCGACAGCTTCCACTCGCGGGCGTCGGCCAAGGCACGACGCTACACCTACGTGCTGCTCGAGTCGCCGGTGCGCCCGAGCGTGGATGCGGGCCGCGTCGGCTGGGTGTTCCGCCCGCTCGACGGCGAGGCCATGCGGGAAGCCGCGATCCACCTGATCGGTGAACACGACTTCACCTCCTTTCGGGCCTCGTCGTGCCAGGCCAGGAGCCCGGTCAAGACGCTGGAGCCGGTGCGCATCAGCCGCCGCGGGGCCTACTGGCGCTTCGAGTTCCAGGCCAACGCCTTCCTGCACCACATGATCCGCAACCTGATGGGATGCCTGGTGTACGTGGGCCAGGGCGTGCATCCGCCGGAGTGGATGCGCGACGTGCTGCAGGCGCGCAGCCGCGACGCCGCCGCCCCCACCTTCTCGCCCGACGGGCTCTATTTCCTCGGCCCGCTCTACGACGACGCCTGGGGGCTGCCCAGCCAGGTGCCTGCGTATGATGGTTTGCCATGAGCTCGCAGCAGCCCCTCGCCCATCGCACGCGGATCAAGATCTGCGGGCTGACGCGTGAGCAGGACGTGGACGCGGCGGTCGAGGCCGGCGCCGACGCGATCGGCCTGGTGCTCTTCGCCCAGAGCGCGCGGGCCCTGACGCCACAGCGGGCGGCCGAACTCGCGCGCCGGCTGCCGCCCTTCGTCACGCCGGTGCTGCTGTTCGTGAACGAAAGCGCGCGGGTGGTCCAGGCCGCTTGCGAGCTCGTTCCAGCGGCGATGCTGCAGTTCCACGGCGACGAATCGCCCCAGCAGTGCGCCGACGCCGCCGGCCGCCGGCCCTGGATGCGCGCGGCCCGGATCCCGCTCGACGACGCCAGGCCCTTCGACTTGCTAAAATTCGCGGCAGATCACCCACAGGCGGCCGCCCTGCTCCTCGACGCCCATGTCGATGGCTACGGCGGCGCCGGCAAAGCATTCCATTGGTCACGTCTTCCACCAAGCGTCAACTGTCACGCCGTTTTGTCTGGTGGGCTCACACCTGCAAACGTGGGCGACGGCATCGTGCAAGTGCGGCCGCGTTTCCGGACGCTGGCCGTTGATGTGAGTTCCGGCGTCGAGTCCGCCAAGGGCATCAAGGACGCCGGGAAGATCAATCAGTTCGTCGCGGCCGTGCGGGCCGCCGACGCGCTTCTTGCAAGGTCCCCCGATGTCCTCCTATCAGCAACCTGACGCCAGCGGCCACTTCGGCATCTACGGCGGCAGCTTCGTGAGCGAAACGCTCACCCACGCGATCAGCGAGCTGCGCGACGCCTATGCGAAGTACCAGAACGACCCGGAGTTCCTGCGCGAATTCCACTACGAGCTCAAGCACTTCGTCGGCCGGCCCTCGCCGATCTACCACGCCGAACGCATGAGCCGCGAACAGGGTGGCGCGCAGATCTACCTCAAGCGCGAGGACCTGAACCACACCGGCGCCCACAAGATCAACAACGTCATCGGCCAGGCGATGCTGGCGCGCCGCATGGGCAAGCCGCGCGTGATCGCCGAGACCGGCGCCGGCCAGCACGGAGTGGTCACCGCCACCATCTGCGCGCGCTACGGGCTCGAATGCGTGGTCTACATGGGCAGCAACGACGTCAAGCGCCAGAGCCCCAACGTCTACCGGATGAACCTGCTGGGCGCCCGCGTGGTGCCGGTGGAGTCCGGCAGCAAGACGCTGAAGGATGCGTTGAACGAAGCCATGCGCGACTGGGTCACCAACGTCGAAGACACCTTCTACATCATCGGCACGGTGGCGGGCCCGCACCCCTACCCGATGATGGTGCGCGACTTCCAGAGCGTCATCGGCAAGGAATGCCTTGAGCAGATGCCGGAGCTGGCGCGCAAGCAGCCCGATGCGGTGGTCGCCTGCGTGGGCGGCGGCAGCAACGCCATGGGCATCTTCCACCCCTACATCCCCTACGAGCAGACGCGCCTGATCGGCGTCGAAGCCGCGGGGGAAGGCCTGGACAGCGGCAAGCACTCGGCGTCGCTGCAGCGCGGCAGCCCCGGCGTGCTGCACGGCAACCGCACCTACATCCTGCAGGACGAGGACGGCCAGATCACCGAGACGCACAGCGTCAGCGCCGG
>JAQGMY010000266.1 GCA_028292105.1 Ramlibacter sp. | reverse complement strand
CGGCACCGACATCATGGCCCGCACCATCGGCGATGCCATGGGCAAGAGCATGGGCCAGCCCATCATCATCGACAACAAGCCGGGCGCCGGCGGCACCATCGGCGCCAACCAGGTCGCCAAGAGCGAGCCTGATGGCTACACCGTGCTCATCCACTCGTCAGGCCATGCGCTCAATCCGGCCATCTACCCCAGCCTGCCTTACGACACGATCAAGGACCTGACCGGCGTCACGCCGCTGGCTTCGGTGCCCAACGTGATGGTGGTCAACCCCTCGCGCGGCTGGAAGAGCGTGGCCGACGTGATCGCCGCCGCCAAGGCCAAGCCGGGGCAACTGAACTACGCGTCGGCCGGCACCGGCAGCGCCACCCACATGAACGCCGAGAAGTTCAAGCTGCGCGCCGGCATCGACGCGCAGCACGTGCCGTTCAAGGGCACGCCGGAAGCGATCAGCGACGTCATCGGCGGCCGCAACGACTGGTTCTTCGCGCCGCTGTCGTCCGCCTTGCCGCTGATCAAGGACGGCAAGCTGCAGGCTCTGGCGGTCAGCACCGCGCAGCGCACCCCTTCGCTGCCGAACGTGCCGACCACCATCGAAGCGGGCGTGCCCGGCTCCGACTACACGCTGTGGGTCGGCCTGATCGTGCCTTCGGCGACGCCCCCGGCCCTGGTCAAGCGCCTGCACGACGAGGCGCTCAAGGCCCTGGCTTCCGCCGACGTGAAGACCCGCCTGGCCGGCCTGGGCGCCGACCCCTTCACCATGGAGCCGGCGGCCTTCAACGCCTACATCAAGAGCGAGATGGAGTCGGCCGCGGTGATCGCCAAGTCGGCCAACCTGAAGGCGCAGTGACATGAGGATCGTGGTCGTCGGCGCGGGCAAGATGGGGCTGCCCATGGCCCTGCACCTGCGCGGCGGCGGCCATGAAGCCAGCGTCACCGACACCGATCCGCAGCGGCTGCGGCTTGCCCGCGCGGCCGGACTGGCGATCGCCGAAATGCCTGCCGCGTTGCAGGCGGCTGACGTGATCCTCTCCTCCTTGCCGCACGACGCTGCGCTGCGCGACGTCGGCGAGCAAGTGGCTCGCCACGCTGTCCGCGGCACGGTCTACATCGACACCAGCACGGTGTCGCAGCAGGCCTCGGCGCAAGTCGCCGGCGCTTGCGCGCACGCCGGCGTGCAGCACCTGCGCGCCACCGTGTCGGGCAACAACAAGATGGCCGAAGCGGCGCAACTCACGGTCATGGCCTCGGGCCCGCGCGCCACCTACGACGCGATGCTGCCGCTGTTGAAGCTGCTCGGGCCCACGACCTTCTGGCTCGGCGAGGGCGAGCAGGCGCGGCTGATGAAGCTGGTGGTGAACCTGATGATCGCGCAGACCAGCGCCATGCTGGCCGAGGCGCTGGCGCTGGGCCGCAAGGGCGGCCTCGACTGGCAGGACATGTTCAGCGTGCTCACGTCCAGTGCGGTCGGTTCGCCCATCCTGAAGGCCAAGGCGGTGCAGTTGTCGCAGCGCGACTTCACGCCGACCTTCACGGTCGAACAGATGATGAAGGACCTCGGACTGATCCTGCAAGCGGCGGCGACATCGCACGTGCCGCTGCCGCAGACGGCGGCGACGCTGCAGTTGATGCACGCGGCGGTCGCGCAGGGTCACGGCCAGGAGGACTATGCGGCCATCATCAAGGCCGTGGAACGCGCGGCCGGCCTGGAGGTGCCCTCATGAAGAACTTCACGTACAACGCGCAGCCTGCCCGGGTGGTGTTCGGCGCCGGCTCGCTGGCGAAGCTGGGAGCGGAAATCGAGCTCTTGGGGGCGCGGCGGGCGCTGGTGCTGTCGACGCCGGAGCAGCGCGCCTCGGCCGAACGCATTGCCGACCTGCTGGGCCCGAAGGCAGCGGGGGTCTTCGATCGCGCCGTGATGCACGTGCCGATCGAGACGGCGCGCGAGGCCCGCGAGCTGGCGCGCAAGCTCGATGCCGATTGCGCGGTGGCGGTGGGCGGCGGCTCGACCACCGGCCTGGGCAAGGCGATCGCGCTGGAGTCGGGCCTGCCGATCCTGGCGATCCCCACGACCTATGCGGGCAGTGAAGTCACGCCGATCTACGGCATCACCGAAGGTGGCCTGAAGAAGACCGGGCGCGACCTGAAGGTGCTGCCGCGGGTGGTGATCTACGACCCGGAGCTGACGCTCACGCTGCCGGTGGGGCTGTCGGTCACCAGCGGCATCAATGCCATCGCCCATGCGGCCGAAGGCCTCTACTCGGTGGAAGGCAACCCGGTGATGGACCTGATGGCCGAAGAGGGCATCCGCGCCATCGGCCGGGCCTTGCCGGGCATCCGCGCCAATCCGCAAGACATCGAAGCCCGCAGCGATGCGCTGTATGGCGCCTGGCTGTGTGGCATCGTGCTGGGCAACGTCGGCATGGCGCTGCACCACAAGCTGTGCCATACGCTCGGCGGCACCTTCAACCTGCCGCACGCGGAGACGCACACCGTGGTGTTGCCGCATGCGCTGGCCTACAACGCCGAGGCAGCGCCGCAGGCGATGCGCCGCATCGCGGCGGCGCTCGGTGGCCAGAACGCGGCGCAGGCCGTGTACGACCTCGCCAAGGCCAGCGGCGCGCCGGTGGCGCTGCGGGACATCGGCATGAAGGCGCAAGACGTGGACAAGGCGTGCGACATCGCCTTGCAGAACCAGTATCCGAATCCGCGGCCGCTCGAGCGGGCAGCGATCCGGCAGTTGCTGCAGGATGCATTCGAGGGCAAGCGGCCGGCGTAGCCACGAAGGTGCGCAGCGAAGCTGCACACCCTACGGGATACGCGAGACGGGTTGCGAATTACGGGAGCGGCCTGTGCCTGTAGGGTGTGCAGCTTGCTGCGCACCGCTCCCGACGCAGTTGCTCTAGGATGCATTCGGGGGCAAGCGGCCGGCGTAGCCACCAAGGTGCGCAGCGAAGCTGCACACCCTTGTATCTTCTTTCCTGTAGATTTTTAAGAGTTCGGGGCAACCCGGGCGGAGCGGGTGCACGCCGTGCACACCCTTTGGCTAACAGCCTGTGCCGTAGATCCCGCGGCGCCCGCTCCTT
>JAQGMY010000228.1 GCA_028292105.1 Ramlibacter sp. | reverse complement strand
CTGTTCGGCCGCGCCGGCATCTTCAACCAGCTGCTGGAATGGGTCTTCGGCGTGGAGCCTTCGCGCTGGTTCTACGGCTGGTTCGGTGTGTGGCTGGCCCAGACCTTCGCCTTCACGCCGATCGCCTTCATGATCATGCGCGGCGTGGTGCAAGGCGTCGCGCCCAGCCTGGAGGAGGCCGCGCAGACGCTGCGCGCCGATGTCCGCCGCACCTTCTCCACCATCACGCTGCCGCTGATGCGCGGCGGGCTCGCCAACGCCTTCCTGGTCGGCTTCATCGAAAGCATGGCGGACTTCGGCAACCCGATCGTGGTGGGAGGCCAGTTCTCCGTCTTGTCCACCGAGATCTTCTTCGCCATCGTCGGCGCGCAATACGACCAGGGCCGCGCCGCCTCGCTCGCCTGGCTGCTGACCTTCTTCGCGCTGGCGGTGTTCGCGCTGCAGCGCGTCGTGGTGGGCAAGCGCAGCTATGCCACGATCAGCGGCAAGGGCGATGCCGGCGTGCCCATGGCGTTGCCAGCCGGTGTGCGGCGGCTGGTGTATGCGGTGGCGCTGCCCTGGGTGGCTTTCACGCTGGTGGTCTACCTGTTCGCCTTCGCCGGCGGTTTCGTGCAGACCTGGGGCCGCGACTACACCTTGACCCTCGCGCACTTCAGGACCGCTTTCTCGCTCGAATGGGGCGCGTTCGGCCTGGTGTGGGCGGGCAGCGCCTGGAATTCCTTCTTCACGACGATCAAGCTCGCGGCGATCTCGGCGCCGCTCACCGCGGGCCTGGGCCTGCTGATCGCGTGGCTGCTCGCGCGCACGCGCTTTCGCGGCCAGGGCTGGTTCGAATTCTCCGCCTTGCTGGCTTTCGCCATTCCGGGCACGGTGCTGGGCGTGAGCTACATCCTGGCCTTCAACGTGCCGCCCTTCGAGTTGACCGGCACCGGCCTCATCATCGTGCTGTGTTTCCTGTTCCGCAACCTGCCGGTGGGCGTGCGCGCCGGCACGGCCGCCTTCCAGCAACTGGACAAGTCCCTCGACGAGGCCTCGCTGATGCTGCGCGCGTCCACCGCCCGAACGCTGCGCCACGTCATCCTGCCGCTGCTGAAACCCGCGCTGGTCGCGGCGCTCGTCTACAGCTTCGTGCGCGGCATCACCACGGTCTCGGCGGTGATCTTCCTCGTGACCGCGGAGAACGAACTGGCCACCACCTACATCATCGGGCGCGTCGGCAACGGCGACTACGGCGTGGCGCTCGCCTATTGCACGGTCCTCATCGTGATGATGAGCGCGGTCACCGCCGCGATCCAGCGCCTGGTGGGGGAGCGGCGCCTCGGCCGCCGGGCCGCGGCCACGCTGCAACCAGCAGCCGGAGCCGCCACGTGAGCGCCGGCATCAGCTTTCGCCAGGTGACCAAGCGCTATGGCGCTGAGAGGTCGGGGCCGCTGGCCGTCGCCGGCATCAGCTTCGAAGTACCGCGCGGCACGCTGACCACCATCCTGGGGCCGTCGGGCTGCGGCAAGACGACCACACTGCGCATGATCGCCGGGCTGGAGGCACCCACCAGCGGGGAGATCTTCATCGCCGGGCGCAACGTCACCTCGCTCGGCCCGGCGGACCGCAACGTCAGCATGATGTTCCAGAGCTACGCGCTGTTTCCGCACATGGACGTGCTGGAGAACGTGAGCTACGGGCTGCGCATGTCGGGCGTGCCGAAAGCCGCGGCGCGCAAGCGCGCGGTGGAAGCACTGCGCAACGTCGGCCTGGTCGACTTCGATGCGCGGCTGCCGAGCGAACTCTCCGGCGGCCAGCAGCAGCGGGTGGCGCTGGCCCGCGCGCTGGTCCTGGAGCCGGACGTGCTGCTGTTCGACGAGCCCTTGTCCAACCTCGACGCCCGCCTGCGGCGCGAGATGCGCGAGGAGATCCGCTCGCTGCAGCAGCGGCTGCAGCTGACCGTCGCCTACGTCACGCACGACCAGAGCGAGGCGCTGGCGGTCAGCGACCACATCATCGTGATGGACCACGGCGCCATCGCCCAGCGGGGCACGCCGCAGGAGTTGTACGAGTCGCCCGCCACCGAATTCGTGGCCGGCTTCATGGGCGAAGCGATGCTGTTTGCGGCCCGCGTCGAAGCCGGCGGTGCGGTCGTGCTGGGGCCTTTGCGCATCCCGACGCGCCAGCCTGTGGCGCCCGGCGCGGTGAAGGTCGCCGTGCGCCCGGAAGCGTGGCACGTCGGCCCGCCCGGCCATGGCCTGAACGGCCGGCTGGCCAAGCTGGCCTATCTCGGCAGCAACTACGAATACACCTTCGAGACCGAGCTCGGCTCCATCTTCGTGGTGTCGCCCGACGTCGGCCGGCCGCTGGAGATCGGCAGTGACGTCGGGCTGCACCTGGCCGGGCATGGCGTCTCCGTGGTGCCGGCCGGCTGAGCTGCCGCCGCCGGATAATCACGGCATGAACCAACTGGATGCGCTCAAGCAATTCACCACCGTCGTCGCCGACACTGGCGATTTCAGGCAGCTGGCGCAGTACCAGCCGCAGGACGCCACCACCAATCCGTCGCTGATCCTGAAGGCGGTGCAGAAGCCCGAGTACGCGCCGCTGCTGACGCAGACGATGGAGCGCCATCGCAAGGTGGCGCTCGACGAGGCGATGGACCGCCTGATCGTGCGCTTCGGCACCGAGATCCTGCAGACCATCCCGGGCCGCGTGTCGACCGAAGTCGATGCGCGCCTGAGCTTCGACAGCGAAGCCACGCTGGCCCGCGGCGAGCGCCTGATCGCGCTGTACAAGGCCGAGGGCATCGCGCCGGAGCGCGTGCTGATCAAGGTCGCCGCCACCTGGGAGGGCATCCAGGCGGCCGGGCAACTGCAGCAGCGGGGCATCGACACCAACCTCACGCTGCTGTTCTCGTTCTGCCAGGCGGTGGCTTGCGGGCAGGCGCAGGTCAAGCTGATCTCGCCCTTCGTGGGCCGCATCTACGACTGGTACAAGAAGAGCGCCGGCACCTCGTGGGACGAAGCGGCCCGCTCCGGCGCCAACGATCCGGGCGTGCAGTCGGTGCGCCAGATCTACGAGTACTACAAGCACTACGGCATCCCGACCGAAGTGATGGGCGCGAGCTTTCGCAACACCGGGCAGATCCTGGCGCTGGCGGGCTGCGACCTGCTCACCATCAGCCCCGAGTTGCTGGCGCAACTGGCCACGTCGGACCAACCCGTGCAGCGCGCCCTCGATCCCGCGCACGCGAAGTCGGCCGACATCCCTCGCGTCGCTTACGACGAGGCGCAGTTCCGGTGGGCCTTGAACGAGGACGCCATGGCGACCGAGAAGCTGGCCGAAGGCATTCGCGCCTTCGCGGCCGATGCGATCAAGCTCGAAAAGCTGATGCAGGCGGCCTGAAGCGATGTCGCGGCCCCGTTGTGACAAGACCGCAGCCTGGCGCCGGCTGCAGGACCACTATCGCGCCGCCGGCGCTGCGTTCGACCTGCGCGCAGCTTTCGCCGCGGATGCGCAGCGGTTCGCCCATTTCAGCCAGCAGGCGCCGCACGTCTTCGCTGACCTGTCGAAGAGCCTGCTCGACGAGCAGACCGAGCAGCTGCTGCTCGGTCTGGCGCAGGAGACGCGGCTGGAGGCGCACCGCGACGCCATGTTCGCCGGCGAGCGCATCAACAACACCGAGAACCGCGCGGTCAAGCACTGGCTGCTGCGCGCGCCGCGCAACGCGGCGGACCCCGACTCGGTGGCCGTGCACGAAACCCTGGACGCGATGCTGGCGTTCGCCGAGCAGGTGCGCGCCGACCCCACCATCACCGACGTCGTCAACATCGGCATCGGCGGCTCCGACCTCGGCCCGCAGATGGCGGTGGCCGCCTTGCAGGGACAGGTCACGCCCGGCAAGCGCTTCCACTTCGTCTCCAACATCGACGGCCACGAGCTCGCGGCGGTGCTGCGGGACCTGAAACCGCAAGGCACGCTGTTCCTGGTGGCGTCGAAGACCTTCACGACGCTGGAGACCATGACCAACGCGCGCTCGGCCAAGCACTGGTTCGAGCAGCAAGGCGGCAGCGACATCGCCCGCCACTTCGCCGCCCTCACCACCAACGTCGACGCGGCGCGGCAGTTCGGCATCACCACCACCTTCGGTTTCTGGGACTGGGTCGGCGGGCGCTATTCGCTGTGGTCGGCGATCGGCCTGCCGATCGCGGTCGCCATCGGAGCCCAGGGCTTTCGTGACTTGCTGGCCGGCGCCCATGCGATGGACGAACACTTCCGCACGGCGCCGTTGCCGCAGAACCTGCCAGCGCGCCTGGGACTGCTGGACGTCTGGTACCGCAACTTCCACGGCTTCACCAGCCGCAGCATCGCGCCTTACCACTCGGCACTGCGGCGCCTGCCGGCGTACCTGCAACAGCTGGAGATGGAGAGCAACGGCAAGAGCGTCGACGCGCAGGGCCGGCCGCTCGCCTTCGGCACCTCGCCGGTGCTGTGGGGCGAGCCCGGCACCAACGGCCAGCACGCCTACTTCCAGATGCTGCACCAGGGCACGGACCGGGTGCCGGTGGAGTTCATCGCGGTGCGCCAGCCGTCGCATTCCTTGCCCGGTCACCACCAGCTGCTGCTGGCCAACGCGTTGGCGCAAGCGCAAGCGCTGATGCAGGGCAAGCCGGACGCTGCCGGCCATCGCAATTTCAGCGGCAACCGGCCCAGCACCTTCTTCGTGCTGGAAGAGTTGACGCCGGCCACGCTGGGCGCGCTGCTGGCACTGCACGAACACCGCGTCTTCACCAGCGGGTCGGTCTGGGGCATCGACAGCTTCGACCAGTGGGGCGTGGAGCTGGGCAAGGTGCTGGCGACGGATATCGCCAGGCGGCTCGCGGCGGGCGATGTCGAGGGACTGGACGCATCGACGGCAGGCCTGCTCGACAGGCTACGATAGCGGCTCCCCTCACTTTCCCACCTGCCGAGTTGTTCATGGCGGCACCCGCGACCGAAACCCTTCTCCTGAGCCTGAGCCTTGCGGCGACGGACCTGGCCGTCGTTCGCTCGCGCAGCCGGGAAATGGGCGAAGTCGTCGGTCTCGACACCATGCAGCAGACCCGGCTGGCCACGGCGATGTCGGAGGTGGCGCGCAATGCCATGCAGTTCGGGGGCGGCGGCCAGATCAACTTCCTGCTCGCTGTCGCGCCGGACGCTCCGCATCGCCAGAGCCTGGTGGCCGAAGTCCGCGACCAGGGTCCTGGCATCCCCGACATCGGCGCTGCCCTGCGCGGGCGGGTGCTGGAAAGCGGCCGCACCAGCATGGGCCTGCCGGCGAGCCGGCGGCTGGTCGACCGGATGAACATCTCCTCGCAGCCGCAGCGGGGTACGGTGGTGCGGCTGGAGATCGACCTGCGCGCGGACCGTCCGCGGCTGGGGCCGGCGGACCTGCAGCGCATCCGCGAGCAGCTCCTGCAAAGCGCCCCGCCATCGCCGCTGCAGGAAATCGCCCAGCAGAACCACGAGTTGCTCAACGTGCACCAGCAACTGCGCGACAAGCAGGTGGCGCTGGAGAAAGCCGACGACCGCAAGAACCAGTTCGTCACGACGCTGGCGCACGAGCTGCGCTCGCCGCTGGCGACGCTGGAGATGACCATCGAGATCCTGAAGCGGCGCCCCGAAGTGGACCCGGCGGAACTGGTGAAGCGCTGCGAGGTGATGCAGCGCCAGACCGCGCAGATGAGCCGGCTCGTCGACGAGTTGATGGACGCGGCTCGCGTGAGCCAGGGCAAGGTTGAATTGCGCAAGGAGCCGTCGGAACTCAATGGGCTGGCCGCGCGTGCGGTGGAGATGACCGGCGCCGCCATCGCGGCGAAGCGGCACGAGATCAGGATGACGCCGCACCGCGAGCCGCTGTGGGTGAATGCCGACGTGGCGCGCCTCACCCAGGTGATCTGCAACCTGATCCAGAACTCGGCGCGCTACACCCCGGCGGGCGGCCGCATCGACATCGACGTGCACCGAGAGGGCGACAAGGGCGTGGTGACCGTGGTCGACAACGGCATCGGGATCGCCGGTGACCTGCTGCCGCACGTGTTCGACCTGTTCGTGCAGGGCGAATCGCAGCAGCCGGGGCTGGAAGCCGGGTTGGGCATTGGGCTCACGCTGGTGCATCACCTGGTGGCCGGGCACGGCGGCGAGGTGAGCGTGGCCAGCGAAGGCATCGACCAGGGCAGCACCTTCAGCGTGTCGCTGCCGCTGTTGTCGCCGCAGCCGTTCGAGGGCCGCGAGCAGAGGGATCCGGGCCGGGCGGCGGCGTGACGTGGGCCGGGATGGTGCGCGCCTGGGGGCGCACACCCTACGAGATCATGGGGTCACGGGTTCACGGGTTCACGGGTTGACGGGTTGACGGGGTGACGGGGTCACGGGGTCACGGGGACGATCCTGGGCCTCGTAGGGTGTGCAGCTTCGCTGCGCACCTCCCCCGCCCCACCACTCCTCCAACCTCCCCTCACCACTCCCCGCCGACGGCCTTCACCAGGAACACCGCCACCAGCAGCCGCTGCCCGAGCAACTGCGCCGCCTGCCGCTGCGCATTCAACAGCTGCTGCTGCGCCGTGATCACTTCGAGGTAGCTGGCGGCGCCGCCTTCATAGCGGTCGGTGGCCAGCTGCAGCACGCGCTGCGCGCTTTGCTCGGCCAGCCGCGCCTGCACCAGCGCGCGATCCAGTGCGGCGCTGCCGTTGATGCCGTCCTGCACTTCCTGCATCGCCGTCAGCACCACGCGGCGGTAGTTGGCCACGGTCACTTGATAACCGGCATTGGCGATCGCGACGTTGGCGTCGGTGCGGCCGGCATCGATCAGCGGCTGCACCAGCGCGCGATCCAGTGCGGCGCTGCCGTTGATGCCGTCCTGCACTTCCTGCATCGCCGTCAGCACCACGCGGCGGTAGTTGGCCACCGTCAACTGGTAACCGGCATTGGCGATCGCGACGTTGGCGTCGGTGCGGCCGGCATCGATCAGCGGCTGTACCAGCGACACGCCGAGCGACCACAGCAGGCTGGACGAGTCGAACAGCGTCGACAAGGTGCGGGTGTCGACCCCCACTGTCGGATTGAGCGTGATGCTCGGGTAATACGCGGCGCGGGCGATGCCGATCTGCGCATTCGCCGCCGCCATCGCGCGTTCGGCCGAGGCGACGTCGGGGCGCCGCTGCAGCACCTCGGACGGGATACCCACCGGCACTTGCGGCGTCACCCGCGGCCCGACCTCGGGCGCCAGTGCGAACGCCGGCGCCGGGCGTCCGCTCAGGGCGGCAATGGCGTTCTCGAACTGGCCGCGCTGGCGCCGCAGCAGGTCGACCTGCGTCAGCGTGTTGTCGAGCAGCGCCTGCTGCTGCGCGACGTCGAGCCCGGAAGTGGCACCCAGGTCGTGGCGCGCTGTCGCCAGTTCCAGCGCGCGCCGCTGCAGGGCGATCGACTGCGCCAGCACGTCCAGCTCGATGTCGAGCTCGCGCAGGTTGAAATACGCCGAGGCGAGGTCCGTGGTCAGCACCAGGCGCGCATTCTGGAAATCGGCGTTCGACTGTTCCGCCGTGGCACGCGCGGCCTCGACCCCGCTGCGCACGCGACCCCACAGGTCCGCTTCGTAGGCCACCGAGAACGACAGCGTGAAGTCGTTCTGCACCGTCGAGAAGTTCTGCGCGTTGTAGTTGGTGAGCGGCCGATTGGCGGAGGTGTCCAGCCGCGCGGCGCGGCCGCTGGCGGAGACCTGCGGCAGCAAGCCGGCCGACTGCACGTCCACCGCGGCCCGTGCCTGCGCCAGCCGGGCCGCCGCCGCGGCAAGCGTGGGGCTCGCGTCCAGCGCCTGTTCCTGCAAGGCGTCGAGCTGCGCATCGCCGAAGCGCAGCCACCATTTGCCGCGCACCGCCGCGTCGTCGGGCCTGGCTTGCTGCCAGCCCGGCTCCAGCTTCCAGCCGGTCGGCACGTCGAGGTCGGGCCGGTGGTACGCCGGCGCGCTGACGCAACCGGACAGGGCGGCCAGGCCCGCCAGCGCCACGGCGCGCCAGATCACGGCGTCACCTTGGCGGCGGACGCAGCGGAAGCCGCCGAGCCCGCCGGGCGGGCGTCCGCCACCACCTGCACCTTGTCGCCCTGGGCCAGCGAGTCGGTCGGATTCAGCACCAGCGTTTCGTTGCCCTGCAGGCCCTGCTGCACTTCGACCGACTCGCCGAAGTTGCGGCCCAGGCGCACCGTCAGCAGCTCGATGCTGCCGCCGGGGGCGACCTTGGCCACCAGCACGCCCTGCCCGCGGAACAACAAGGCATTGGACGGAATGGTCAGCGCGCCGCTCGCAGCGGCCGCCAGTTCCACCTGCACGAAGGCGCCCGGCAGCAGGGCGCCATCCTTGTTCGGCAGCGCGATCTCGGCCTGCATGGTGCGGGTGGCGGTGTCGATCGAACCGGCGGTGCGCGCGACCTGCCCGGTGTAGCGCTGGCCACGCATCTCGGCCTGCGTCACCACGGCCGGCTGGCCCGGCTTGACCAGTTGCGCATAAGCCTGCGGCACGCTGACGTAGACCCGCAGCGGATCGGTCTGCGACAAGAGGAACAGCGGCTTGTTGCTGTCGATCAGGTCGCCGATGTCGACGTTGCGGCGGGTGATCACGCCGGAGAAGGGCGCCACCACCCGCTTGAAGGATTCCAGCTGCCGCAGCCGCTCGACGTTGGCGTCGGCGCCGGCGAGGTTGGCGCGCGCCTGGGTGAAGCCGCTGCGGCGTTCTTCCAGTTCCTGCTGCGAGACGGCGTCGCGCTTGCGCAGCGCCTCCCAGCGCTCCACCGTGGTCCGGGCAAGTTCCAGGCTGGCGGCCGTCTGGTTGCGCGCGGCGATCGCCTGCGACAGCTGCTGGTCCAGCTCCGGCGTCTCGATCTCCGCCAGCAGCTCGCCCTTCTGGACGCGGCTGCCGATGTCCTTGGTCCAGCGGCGCAGGTAGC
>JAQGMY010000221.1 GCA_028292105.1 Ramlibacter sp. | reverse complement strand
GGGATGCCGCCCGCCACCGCCGCCTCGAAGGCGACCATCACGCCCTTCTGGTGGGCCGCGGCGAAGATCTCGGTGCCGTGCACCGCCAGCAGCGCCTTGTTGGCCGTCACCACGTGCTTGCCCTGGGCAATGGCTTCCATCACCAGCTGGCGGGCGATGCCGTAGCCGCCGATCAGCTCGATGACGATGTCGATGTCCGGGTTGGCGATGATCTCGCGGGCGTCCTTGACCACGCGGGCGGCGCCGCCGACCACCGCTTCGGCACGCGCGGTGTCGAGGTCGGCGACCATGGTGATCTCGATGCCGCGCCCGGCCCGCCGGCGGATCTCGGCCTGGTTGCGTTTCAGGACATTGAAGACGCCGCTGCCCACGGTGCCTGTGCCCAGCAGGCCGACCTGGATGGCTTTCATGAGGAGTGCCGCTTTCGGTAGGTGTCGAGGAAGCGCGCGATGCGGCCGACGGCCTCGCGCAGGTCGTCCTCGTGCGGCAGGAACACGATGCGGAAGTGCTGCATGTCCGGGTAGTTGAAGCCCGAGCCTTGCACCAGCATCACCCGCGTCTCCTGCAGCAGTTCCAGGAAGAACTGGCGGTCGTCCTTGATCGGGTACAGCCTGGGGTCCAGCCGGGGGAACATGTAGAGCGCCGCTTGCGGCTTGTTGCAGCTCACGCCGGGGATGGCGGTGATCAGCTCGTAGGCCAGGTCACGCTGGCGGCGCAGCCGCCCGCCGGGGCCCACCAGCTCGTTGATGCTCTGGTGCCCGCCGAGCGCCGTCTGGATCGCCCATTGGCCGGGAACGTTGGCGCACAGGCGCATGTTCGAGAGCATCGTCAGCCCCTCGATGTAGTCCGCGCCGGCCTTCTTGTCGCCCGAGACCACCATCCAGCCGGCCCGGTAGCCGCAGGAGCGGTAGCTCTTGGACAGCGAATTGAAGGTCAGCGTGAGCACGTCTTCGGACAGGCTGGCGATGGCCGTGTGCTTCACGTCCTCGTACAGGACCTTGTCGTACACCTCGTCGGCCAGGATCACCAGCCCGTGTTCGCGGGCCATGGCGACGATCGCGCGCAGCAGGTCGTCCGAATAGAGCGCGCCGGTCGGGTTGTTCGGGTTGATCACCACGATGCCCTTGGTGGCCGGCGTGATCTTGCGGCGGATGTCATCGAGGTCGGGCATCCAGCCGTTGCCCTCGTCGCACATGTAGTGCACCGGCGTGCCGCCGGACAGCGCGGTCGAGGCGGTCCACAGCGGGTAGTCGGGTGAAGGAAGCAGCAGTTCGTCGCCTTCGTTCAGCAGCGCCATGGTCGAGAGCGCGATCAGCTCGCTGGCGCCGTTGCCCAGGTAGACGTCGTCGAGCGTGACGCCCTTGATGCCCTGCTGCTGGGTGTAGTGCATCACCGCCTTGCGGGCGGCGAAGATGCCCTTGCTGTCCGAGTAGCCGGCCGAATTCGGCAGGTTGCGGATCATGTCCTGCTGGATTTCTTCGGGCGCATCGAAGCCGAACGGGGCGAGGTTGCCGATGTTCAGCTTGATGATCTTGTGGCCCTCTTCCTCCATCTGCCGGGCGGCGTCCATGATGGGTCCGCGGATGTCGTAGAGGACATTGGCAAGCTTGGTGGATTTCTGGACGGTCTTCAAAGCCCCTCCTGACGGGCGCTTGCGCGAGGTGAAACCTATAATTTGACCATAAAGCCGCAAGCCGTCCTGGCGCCTGGCGATTCACCACCACCTGCCCTTGAAACTCCAGCCCGACCAGTCCGACGCGCCCACCATCACCGGCTATGGCCCGGGCTGGGTCGGCGTCGGCCCGGAAAAGATCACGCACAGCGTCATCATCGGCTGCCATGGGGAGAAGATTCCCTGGGCGGCGCGGTTCGAGGACCTCGGTCCGGAGCACTTCGAGGTGCTCGCGGCGCTGCCCGTCGAGGTGGTGATCTTCGGCAGCGGCGCGCGCCTCCGGTTCCCGAAACCGGCCTGGCTCGCCTCCCTGGGTGCGCGCCGGATCGGCATCGAAACCATGGACAGCGCGGCCGCCTGCCGCACCTACAACATCCTGGCCCAGGAAGGCCGGCAAGTGGCAGTGGCCCTGATTGTCGACGTGGTGTCCTGACCTGCTGGTCTGGCAAGGGCCGTTTCGCTGTAAAATCTTGTGTTGCTGAAAGGCCTGCCGGCGCCTTGCAGCAACAACGGGCAAGTACTGTCACCCCAGAACCCCATACCCGAACCAGGACTCTATGGCGATCGTTGTCAATAAACCCCTCCCCGAATTCGAAGCGAACGCCACGGGCGGCAGCAAGGTGACCAACACCTCGCACCTGGGCCAGGTCATGGTGCTGTACTTCTATCCCAAGGACAATACGCCGGGCTGCACCACGGAAGCGATGCAGTTTCGGGACAAGTACAAGGACTTCGTGAAAGCCGGCGCCGTCGTGTACGGCGTCTCGCGGGACAACATGAAGTCCCACGACGAATTCAAGTCGAAGCTGGAACTCCCCTTCGAGCTGATCGCGGACACCGAAGAGAAAATGTGCCACATGTTCGGCGTGGTCAAGAACAAGATCATGTACGGCAAGAAGGTCAAGGGCATCGAGCGCAGCACCTTCCTGGTGGGTGCCGACGGCATCCTCAAGCAGGAATGGCGCGGCCTGAAGGTGCCCGGCCACGTCGATGACGTGCTCAAGGCCGTCAAGCTGCTCAAGAAGGCTGCCTGAGCCGACCCGACTTCCTGCTGCCGAGCTTGACGTTTTGGCACAACAGGAAGTTGGCTGACGTGGCTGCGCAGCGGACGGTGTGCATAATGAATTCATGCCGTTGATCCAGACGCAAAGCGTCTTCACCGTCAGCCCCGAAAAAGCCGCCCGGCCTGCCTGGCGGCTTTTTTGTTCTTTCGTTACCTCAGCCACGAGCCGTACCCCCCATGCCCTTGCCACCCGCCCCGACCAAGCGCGCCGCCATGCTCCCGCCGGAAGCCTTCGATGCCCCGGCCCGTTCATCGCACAAGGCCGCGCGAAAATCGGAGGCTCCGGCAGCCGATAAGCTGCTGGAGAACCGGCCGCAAGCTCAAGACGACTTCGACCCGCGCGCGGGCGGGGGCGAACTCGAGGCGATCCGCTTCGAGCGGGAAGCCGAGGCCGATCCCGTCCTGACGGAGTCGACGGCGGGCGTGGAAGAAGCGCTCGACGCCGAAGCCTATGTCGAGGAAGCGCCCCCGCTGCGCGGGCGCAAGCAGCCTCCCCTGCCGGCCGCGCAACCGCGCAAGAAGAAGTCGACCGGCCCTGCCAAGATGTTCGTGCTGGACACCAACGTGCTGATGCACGACCCGATGAGCCTGTTCCGCTTCGAGGAACACGACATCTTCCTGCCGATGATCGTGCTGGAGGAGCTCGACGGCCACAAGAAGGGCACGACCGAGGTCGCACGCAATGCCCGCCAGGTGAGCCGGTCGCTGGACGCACTGGCCGGCGACCCCGGCTCGGACATCGCCAAGGGCCTCAAGCTGAGCGGCACCGGCCACCGCGACGCCGGCGGCTGCCTGTTCTTCCAGACCATGCCGCTGTCGGCCGGACTCCCCCTGGGCCTGCCGCCAGGCAAGGCCGACAACCAGATCCTGAGCGTCGTCCAGGCGCTGCAGGAAAGGCATGCGCCACGCGAGGTGGTGCTGGTGTCCAAGGACATCAACATGCGCATCAAGGCGCGTGCGCTGGGCCTGCCGACCGAGGACTACAAGAACGACAAGACGCTGGACGACCTGGACCTGATGTACGCCGGGTCGCTGGCGCTGCCGCCCGACTTCTGGGCCAAGCACGGCAAGACGGTGGAGAGCTGGCAGTCGGGCAGCTTCACCTTCTATCGCATCAGCGGGCCGATCGTGCCCAGCCTGCTGATCAACCAGTTCGTGTTTTTCGAGGCCCC
>JAQGMY010000216.1 GCA_028292105.1 Ramlibacter sp. | reverse complement strand
TCGCGCAGTTGGAGCGGCTGCTGGGCGTGCGCCTGTTCGACCGCACCAAACGCAGCGTGCAGTTGACGGCCACCGGCCAGGCGCTGCTGCCCGAAGTGCTCGACCTGCTGACGCGCGCCCAGGCCTTGCCCGAACACGCGCGCGCCGCGGCCGCGGGTGAACTGGGGCGGCTGCGGCTGGCTTTCGTTTCCACCGTGGGTTTCGCGCTGCTGCCGCAATGGGTGCGCGGCTTTCGCGAGCGATATCCAAACGTGCGCGTCGAACTCACCGAGGCCACCGGCGACGTGCAATTGCAGGCCTTCGCCCGCGGCGAAATCGACGCCGGCTTCATGCTGCACGCCACCGGCTTTGCGCCGGCGGGCCTGGCACGCCACCTGATCGCGCAGGAGCCGCTGGTCATCGCGATGGCCGAACATCATCCGCTCGCGGCGGTGCCGGTCCTCAAGCTCGATGCGGTGCTGGCCGAGCCGCTGGTGATCTTTCCGCGGCGCATCGTGCCGTCGCTGTTCGATGCCATCTTCGCGCTGTACCACGCGGCCGGCCGCTCGCCGCAGGTGGCGCAGGAGGCGATCCAGATGCAGACCATCGTCAACCTGGTCGCCGCGGGTTTGGGACTGGCCTGGGTGCCGGAGAGCGTGCGCCAGTACCAGCGCAGCGGCGTCACCTATCGCCAGCTCGGCGGCCGCCAGGCGGCGAGCGTGCCCGCCTGCGAAACGACCCTGGTGTGGCGCGAGGCCTCGCCGGTGCTGGAGCGCTTCGTGGACGTGGTGGCTGGGGGAAGGAGCTGAGCCTCTGCGTCCGGTTTTCGGCCTTCAGCAGCCCCCGCCCCCGCCATCCCAACCCTGCGCCACAATAGCCGCCCATGTTGATTCATCCCAAGATCGATCCCGTCGCCCTGCAGCTCGGGCCCATTGCCATCCACTGGTACGGCCTGACCTACCTGCTGGCGTTCGGGCTGTTCCTGCTGCTGGCCAATATGCGCCTGAAGCACCAGCCCTTCGCTTCGCTGCAAGGCAACCAGGCCTGGAGCCGCAAGGACATCGAGGACATGTTGTTCCTCGGGGTGCTGGGCACGGTGATCGGCGGGCGACTCGGCTACTGCCTGTTCTACAAGCCCGAGTTCTACCTGGCCAATCCGCTGCAGATCCTGTTCGTCTGGCAAGGCGGCATGAGTTTCCACGGCGGCCTGATCGGCGTGATCGTCTCGCAGATGTGGTACGCCCACTCGCGCGGCAAACCGTTCTGGCAGATCATGGACTTCGTGGCGCCGTGCGTGCCGCCCGGGCTCGGGGCAGGGCGGCTGGGTAACTTCATCAACGGCGAGCTGTGGGGCCGGCCGGCCGATCCCTCGCTGCCCTGGGCGATGGTCTTCCCCCAGAGCGGCAGCGGCGTTCCCCGCCACCCCTCGCAGCTGTACGAACTGGTGCTGGAAGGCATCGTCCTGTTCGTCGTACTGTGGCTGTACGCCCGCAAGCAGCGCAAGGAAGCACAGGTTTCCGCGGTGTTCCTGATCGGTTACGGCATCGCCCGCTTCACGGCGGAGTACTTCCGCGAGCCGGACGCCCACCTCGGCATCCTGGCGCTGAAGATGAGCATGGGCCAGTGGTTGTGCGTGCCGATGATCCTGTTCGGCGTGCTGCTCTGGGTCTGGGCGGAAACCCGCACGGACCGCGCCGGCCGTCCCCCGGCGCAGCGCCGTCCGGCGCCGCGCTGAAGCGTTGCGGCCGCGCCGCACGCTGACGTCTTTCAAGTGTCCCGGGCCCACAGAGGGCCCGGTCCTGTCCATAATTATCCGTAATTACGGGAAATTACGGCACCTTCCACCATGCGCCTCGTCCACAACTCCCTGCACGATGAAGTCGCTGCCCAGCTGCGCGAGCGCATCTTCGCCGGCGAGCTGGCGCCGGGTACCTTCCTCGACGAGGTGCGGCTGGCGGAGCTGATGAAGATCTCCCGCACGCCGCTGCGGGAAGCGCTGAAGGTGCTCACGGCGGAGGGGCTGGTGCGGCACGAGCTGCGGCGCGGCTGCTTCGTCAACCAGGTGACCGAGCGCGACCTCGACGAGATTTTCCCGGTGATCGCGCTGCTGGAAGGGCGGTGCGCGCGCGAGGCCGCCGAGCACGCGACGGACGCCGACCTCGCGGCGCTGGAAGTGCTGCACCAGAAGCTGGCCCGCCACGCCAAGGCGCGCCGCATCAACGAATACTACGAAGCCAATTTCGCCATCCACGAGGCGGTGATCGCGCTGGCGGGCAACCGCTGGCTGGCGATGGTGATCGGCGACCTGCGCAAGATCGTCAAGCTGGCCCGCCTGCAGCAGCTGCACGCGCCCGGCCGGCTGGACCAGAGTTTGTCGGAACACCTCGCGGTCTTTGCGGCGCTCAGGGCCCGCGACCCGGAAGGCGCCGAAGCCGCCATGCGCACCCACCTGCAACGCCAGCGCGAAGCGCTGCGCGAGCTGGCGCGCGCGCAGCGGCCGCGGCTGGCTTGAGACGGATCCAGGATGTTCAGGAAGGCGGTACCCGAGTGAGCCCAGTCGATTGGATTTCCCGCGGGGCATCGCTGTGGCGGCCCGGCTTCGAAGCCAAGGCCACTGCCGGCACCACCCGTGACAAGCCGGTGGCGTCGGCCGTGCCTGGTGCCGTTTCGGTGGTGCCGGCTGCTGCCGCCTCGGCTGCCGCGCGCACCACGCGCGAGCGCCTGCAGGCGACCTGGCGGCGCGGCGAAGAGGCGCTCTCGCCGCGCGTGTTGCGCCGCACGCTGGCTGAACTGCTGGCCATCGTCGACACGCGCGCCAGCGAAGTCGAAGGTGGCCGCCGCGCCCACGCTTTCGCGCTCTGGTACGGGCAGGCCAGCGCGGAGGAGCGGCGCGATGCCTGGCTCCTCATGAACGAGCATTTCGGGCCGGACGCCAAGAAGCTGAAGTCGGCGCGCGAGCAATACGAATCCGCGCACGGCACGCCGGAGGAGGGCGCCGCGGAGATCCGTTTTCGGCGCGCCTTCGTGTCTCCGCGCACGCGGCTGCTGCAACGCTTCGCCGCGTTCGACGGGGGCATGCGCTTCCTGGTCGACCTGCGCGCCGAACTTCTGCCGCACCTGAAGGCCGACAAGCGCCTGCTGCCGCTCGACGCCGAACTGGAGGCGCTGTTCTCCACCTGGTTCGACGTCGCCTTCCTGGAACTGCGCCGCCTGAGCTGGGATTCGCCGGCTTCGCTGATCGAGAAGTTGATCAAGTACGAAGCGGTCCACGACATCCGCAGCTGGGCCGACCTGAAGAACCGCCTGGACAGCGACCGGCGCTGCTATGCCTTCTTCCACCCCCGGCTGCCCGACGAGCCGCTGATCTTCGTGGAAGTGGCCTTGATGGACAGCATGGCCGACTGCATCACGCCGCTGCTCGACGAAACGGCGGCCGCCTCCGACCTGGCGAAGGCGACCACGGCCATCTTCTACTCGATCAGCAACACGCAGCCGGGCCTGCGCGGCGTCAGCTTCGGCGACTCCCTCATCAAGCGGGTGGTGGAAACGCTCAAGCGCGAATTCCCCAAGCTCAAGTGCTTCGCCACCCTGTCGCCCATCCCGGGTTTCCGGAGCTGGCTGCTGAAGAACGCGCCGGCCGACAAGCTGGCGCGCTGGGACAAGCCGCTGGAACTCGGCGCCAAGTCACCCGAGCGGCAGGAACTTCTTTCGTATGCCGCGCGCTATCTCGGGCAGGAACTCCAGGCTGGCAAGCCGCTGGACCCGGTCGCCCGTTTCCATCTTGGCAACGGCGCCCGCGTGGAGCGGATCAACTGGGGCGGCGACCCCTCGGCCAAGGGTCTCAAGCAGTCGTTCGGGCTGATGGTGAACTACCTGTACGACCTGAGGCGGCTCGACAAGCATCGAACCATGCTGTCGCAAGGCGAGATCCCGATGGCCGGTGCCATTGAAGAGCTCTGCCGGTAAGGGTCAGCCGCAGCGGAGCGGCTAAAGTCTTTTGCACCGGTCCCGACAACAGGAGACAAGACCATGCAAGACTCAGGATTCAACCGGCGCGACATGCTGCGCGCCGCCGCTGCAGGCGCCGCCGCCTTCGCGCCCTTCGTCCACGCCCAATCCTCGGCCTGGCCCACCAAGCCCGTGATGATGATCGTGCCGTTCCCGGCCGGCGGTGGCACCGACGCCTTCGCCCGCCCGCTGGCGGCGCAGTTCGCCAAGCAGACCGGCAAGCAGTTGATCATCGACAACCGTGGCGGCGCCGGCGGTACCGTGGGCGCCACGCTGGCGTCGCGCGCCGCGCCGGACGGCTACAACATCTTCATGGGCGCGGTGCACCACACCATCGCCCCGTCGATCTACCCCCGCCTGGACTACGACCTGCAGAAGGACCTGGTCCCGATCTCGCTGGTGGCCCGCGTGCCGCAGGTGATCGTGGTCAATCCGCAGCGCATGCCGGTGAAGGACTACCGGGGCTTCCTGGACCTGTTGAAGCGCAATCCGGGCAAGTACAACTACGCGTCGGCGGGCAACGGCACCTCGCACCACCTGGCCGGCGAGCTGTTCAAGCAGCAGACGAAGACCTTCATCACCCACATTCCGTACCGCGGCGCCGGCCCGGCGCTGCAGGACCTGATCGCCGGCAGCGCCGACGTGATGTTCGACGGCCTGGGCTCCTCCGCCAACCACATCAAGGGCGGCCGCATCAAGGCGCTGATGGTGTCGGGGAACAAGCGCTCGCCGGCCTTCCCGGACGTGCCATGCGCGGCGGAACTGGGCTTGCCGGATTACACGGTGACGACCTGGTACGGCCTCTGGGCGCCCAAGGGCACGCCCGCGGACCTGCAGGTCCGCATCGCCGATGAAACGCG
This sequence comes from Ramlibacter sp., assembly GCA_028292105.1. Taxonomy (GTDB): domain Bacteria; phylum Pseudomonadota; class Gammaproteobacteria; order Burkholderiales; family Burkholderiaceae_C; genus Ramlibacter. The sequence goes on along the minus strand of JAQGMY010000216.1, from coordinate 18,381 downwards.
CAAGGCGGTCCAGTCCGACGAGCTCAAGACGATCTGGGCGCAGCAGGGGGCGGAGTTTCCCAACCTGACGCAGCAGCAGTTCGCCGCCTTCATCGATGACGAAGTGAAACGCTGGGCCGTGGTGGTGAAGACGGCTAACATCAAGGCCGACTGAGCCGGGGCGCCCGGCGCGCCTTTTCCCTTTTCGAATCCATGCCCAACCGCAACCTGTTCGCGGCGCTCAGCGCCGCTTTTCCGCGTGACCTCGACGCCGTCGCGGTCGAAACCGACAACGGCCTTTGCTACAGCTGGCGCGACCTGGAACGCGCCACCGCGATGATCGCCAACCTGCTCGGGTCCCTGGGGCTGGAGCCCGGGGCGCGGGTGGCGGTGCAGGTGGAGAAGTCGGTCGAGGCGATGATGCTGTACCTGGCGACGCTGCGCGCCGGCTACGTGTTCCTGCCCCTGAACACCGCCTACCAGAAGGGCGAGATCGAATACTTCATCGGCAATGCGGAGCCCGCCGTGGTGGTGTGCAGCCCGGCCAACTTCGGCTGGGTGAGCAAGATTGCGTTCCAGGCCGGCACGCGGCACGTGTTCACCCTGGCCGAAGACCGCACCGGCTCCTTGCTGCAGCGGGCGGCGCAGCATCCAGACACCCACCAGGTGGCGGTGAGCGGCGACGACGACCTGGCAGCCATCCTGTACACCAGCGGCACCACGGGCCGCAGCAAAGGGGCCATGCTGACGCATGGCAACCTGCTGTCCAACGCGGAGACGCTGAAGACGGCGTGGGGCTGGCGGGAAGGCGACGTGCTGATCCACGCCTTGCCGATCTTCCACGTGCACGGCCTTTTCGTGGCGCTGCACGGGGCGCTGATCAACGGCAGCAAGATGCTGTGGTTCGCCCGCTTCGAGCCGAAGAAGGTCATCGAGCGCATGCTGGATGCGACCGTGTTCATGGGCGTGCCCACGCTGTACACCCGCCTGCTGGCCGAGTCGCGGCTGAACAAGGTGGTCACGCGCAACATGCGCCTGTTCGTCTCCGGCTCGGCCCCGCTGCTGCTGGAGACCTTCAACGCCTGGCAGGAGCGCACCGGCCACGTGATCCTGGAGCGGTACGGCATGAGCGAAACCGTCATGCTGGCCTCCAACCCCTACGAGGGCGAGCGCCGCGGCGGCACCGTGGGCCTCCCGCTGCCGGGCGTCAGCCTGCGGGTGCGCGACGACGCGGGGCGCGACCTGCCGGCGGGGGAGATCGGCGGCATCCAGGTCCGGGGACCGAGCGTCTTCAAGGGCTATTGGCGCATGCCCGAGAAGACCCGGGAGGACTTCACCGACGACGGCTGGTTCAAGACCGGGGACGTCGGCAAGATCGACGATCGCGGCTACGTCACCATCGTGGGGCGCAGCAAGGACCTGATCATCAGCGGCGGTTACAACGTGTACCCGGCGGAGATCGAGGGCTACCTGAACGACATGCCGGGGGTGGCCGAAAGCGCCGTTGTGGGCGTGCCGCACCCCGATTTCGGCGAAGTGGGGGTGGCCGTGGTCATCCCGAGGCCGGGGGCGTCGGTGGAACCGGAGCACCTGATCGCCGCACTGAAGTCGCAGCTGGCGAACTTCAAGATCCCGAAACGCTGCTTCCTGGTGGGCGAACTCCCTCGCAACACCATGGGCAAGGTGCAGAAGAACCTGCTGCGGGAGCAGCACAAGGCATTGTTCCAGTAAGCAGTTCATACAGGTCGGCGCGAATCCAGCCTTCAGAAAATTGCCTATGGGGCTGCGTTAGCGCTTTGCAGACTTGTCGGCGGCTCGTAAACTGTGCCGGCAACCTGGGATCAGCGTGATGTCTGCCTCACCGAGCCAAGCCCTGGACGCGATCGCGTTCCAATTGATGGCTGCCCTGGAAAAGTACGATGCCGACTCCGCGCGGATGGTCGACACCTGGCCCGACCTCGAGCTGTACCGCGAGGTCAGCACGGAGATCGAAAACATCCGCATGTACAGCGCCGCGCTGCCCGAGGTGCGCGTGCAGTGGGTGGAACTGCTCATCGCCCACGCCGAATTGATCCACTTCCTGTGGCGCGTCAAGTATGGGGAAAGCGGTGACGCCCAGGAGGAGATCGCCAGCGTGCGCGAGCACCACAGCGACTGCGTGAAGGCGCTTCGCAACCGCAGCATCCGCGTCATCCACCGCAGCCAGCACTTCCGCGGTCCGGCGGCGGAGGCACTTCCGCCCCGGCCCTGACGCTCAAGCCCCCGGATCCGGCCGGACGTCCGAAAGGTCCCGCAGGATCTTGACGAAGCCAACGGCTTCGCCCGCCTGGTTGCGCATCAACATCATCGTGCCCGTGCCGCGAAAGCGGCTGCCATCCTTGCGCATGTGCATGCGTTCGTCGGAAGCGCGGCCTTCCTGGCGCGCCGTCAGCGCCTCTTTCTCCGGCGCCTTCGCGGCCCGGTCTTCCGGCGTGAAGATGAAGTCGTTCTGTTGCCCCATCACCTCCTCGGACCGGTAGCCCAGCAGCCGCTGGGCGCCGCTGTTCCAGGTGGTGACGCGGCGGTCGAGGTCGGTCGAGAAGATCGCGTATTCCAGCGCGTTCTCGACGATCATCCGCAGCCTTTCCTCGCTTTGCCGCAAGGCCTCGGCCGCGGTGCGCGTGGCGGTGATGTCCCGCGCCATCACGGTTCCCGCGAGTACGCGGCCCGTGTCGTCCTTGATGGGGGATGCGGTGATCGCCACATGGACGTCGCTGCCGTCCTTGCGCCGGCGCACCGTCTCCAGATTCTCCACCAGGCGGCCCGCGCCGACGTCGCCGATCAGCCTTTCCTGCTCCGATGGATCGCCGGCGAGCAGGCGCAGCGGCTGCCCGATCGCCTCCTCGGCGCCGTAGCCGAACAGCCGCTGCGCGCCGCTGTTCCAGCTCAGGATGGTTTCGTCGAGGGCGAAGCTGATGATCGCGTCGGACGTCGATGAAACCACGGCCGACAGCCACAGCCGCATCTCCTCGGCCTGCTTGCGTTCCGTGATGTCGATGAAGGTGAAGACGACGCCCGCGATGCGATCTTCCACCGTGCGGTAAGGCATCAGCCGCGCCAGGTACCAGCTGCCGCTGGCCTGGCCGACTTCCCGCTCGATCGGCACCAGCCGCTCCAGCACCCGCTGGGCGTCCGGGCCCAGTTCCGGGTAATCGAGCTGGGTGGCCATGTCGGTCAGCGGACGCCCGAGGTCGCTGGCGATCAGGTTGAACAGGCTGACCGCGGCCGGCGTGTAGCGCGTGATGCGCAGATCCCGGTCGAGGAAGATGGTGGCGATCTGCGTCGCGTCCATCAGGTTCTGCATGTCGCTGTTGGAGTGGCCCAACTGCTCCACCTTGTTCTTCAACTCGTGGTTGACGGTGGTCAGCTCCTCGTTGATCGACTGCAGTTCCTCCCGGCTGGTTTCCAGTTCCTCGGTCGCGGCGCGCATCTCCTCGTTCATCGCCTGCAGTTCCTCGTTGCTGGCCTTGAGCTCCTCGGTGGACGCTTCGTACTGTTCGACGGTGTCGCGCAGCTGCGCCTTCAGGCGCTCGATCTCCGCATCGAGGTGCCGGGCCAGCGGATCGTCCTGCAGCCGTGCCGTCTTCGCCTCGGAGGTTTCGCCGCCCGCCGGCACCGGCTCGAACAGCACCAGGTACAGGGTCTCGCCGCCCTCGTTGGCCGGCACCACCCGCACGCGCGTGGAGACGGTGCCGCCGGCAACCATCACGGCGATGGGCGGCAGCACGACTTCCGACGCGCCCTGGCACGCCTGGTAGAGCGCCGCCCGCAGGTCGATGCGCAAGTCGTGCTGAACGACTTTCAACAGGTTGCGGGACGGCTCCCCGCCGCCGAGTTGCAGGAAGCGGCCGGCGCTGGGCGACAGGTGGACCACGTCGTATTCGCCATTCACCAGCACCGACGGCGGCGCCAGCCGCTCGAGCAGTTGCAGGTGCATGTCGCTCCAGTTCGCGCGGCTGGCGTTGCTGCCGCGCGCCGGAGTGGTGGAGATGGCGCGCGCCAGGTCGAAGGCGGGGCCGGCCGTGACCGGCCCGCGCGCGGCGAACTGCGTCTCCGCGGCGCGCGCCAGCGTGGCCGACGCGTAGGGCAGCGTCAGCGAGCTGCGCGTGGTGGGACGCTGGACGAAGATCCGGTGCTTCTTGTCGACCACGCTGAACAGCGGGCTGCTTTCGTCGACCGACTCCGACGAGCCCACCAGCAGCTTGCCGCGCGGCAGCAGCGCGAAGTGCAGCGTCTCGAAGACGCGCGATTGCGCTTCGCGCGCGAGGTAGATCAGCAGGTTGCGGCAGGTCACCATGTCCAGCCGGGAGAACGGCGAGTCGTGCAGCACGTCGTGCACCGCGAACAGCACCATTTCGCGCAGCTCGCGCCGCACGCGGTAGCCGCGGTGCTCCTTCATGAAGAAGCGCCGCAGGCGTTCCTCGCTCACGTCGGCCTCGATCGCATTGGGGTACACCGCCTCCCGGGCCGTCGCCACGGCGGCCTCGTCGATGTCGGTGGCGAACACCTGGATCAGCGGCGGCGCCTCCAGCGTGCGCGCATGTTCCATCAGCATCATCGCGACCGTGTACGCCTCTTCGCCGGTGGCGCAGGCCACCACCCAGACGCGCACGGCGTCGTTCGGGCCCTTGTCCTCGAACAGGGCCGGAATGTGCTTCTCCAGGGCAGCGAAGCATTCCGGGTCGCGGAAGAAGTTGGTGACGCTGATCAGCAGGTCCTGCAGCAGCGCATTGCATTCGCCGGGCCGGGTGCGCAGGCAGTTCAGGTAACCGGCCAGGTTGTCGACGCCGTTGACCTGCATCCGGCGGCCGATGCGCCGCAGCACGGTGGCGCGCTTGTAGTGCGAGAAGTCGCGGTGGGTGCGGGTGCGCAGGAAGTTGAGGACGTCCCGCAATTCGCTTTCGGTGCTTTCCGCGCGAGCGCCTTCGCCCGGGGCATCCTCGGACGGCAGTTCGACCGACTGTTCCAGCCGGAAGTAGGCCAGCAGCCGCGCCGGCATGTCCTGCACCGGCAGCACCCAGTCCACCATGCCGGTGTCGATGGCGTGCCGCGGCATGCTCGCGTGTACGGCGTGTTCCGGGTCCTGCACCACCGTCAGGCCGCCGCGCTCCTTGATCCGCTTGATGCCGATCGTGCCGTCGCCGTCCAGCCCGGACAGCACGACCGCCGCGGCGTGCGCCCCGTGGCTGTCCGCCAGGGTGCGGAAGAACACGTCCACCACCACGTGCCTGGCCCGGCCTTCCGGGATGTCCGACAGGCCCAGCTGGCCGCCTTCCGACTGCAGCACCTTGCCGGGCGGGATGACGTAGACGCAGTTCGGCTCCACCTGCAGGTGGTCTTCGACCTTGATCACACGCATGCGGGTGCAGCGCTGGATCACGTCGGTCAGCACGCTCTCGTGGTCCGGCGACAGGTGGATGACGACCACGAAAGCCAGCCCGGATTGAGCCGGCATGGTGCCGAAGAATTCCTGCAGGGCCTCGATGCTCCCCGCGGAGCCGCCAAGCCCGACCACCGGAACCTTCTTGTAGCCGTAGCTGGGGACGATGTTGTCGATCTGTTCGGCCAGATCCTGCTCGGAGCCGTCGGCCCGCAGTTCTTCGGTCATCCGCTTCCTCTCAGGGGGAGCCGCCAATTATGCTGCGGCGTCGAGCTCCGGGACGGGCGGAACGGTTTCGGCCAGCTCCTGCAGCGTGCGCACCTGCGCCTCGATCCGTGCCGCCTGCGCCTTGCCGGCGGCGGCCTGCGGCTGGTCCCCGATCGCCTCCGCGATCTTGGCCATCCGGCGCAGCAGCATCTCGCGTTCACGCAGCGCCCGGATGCTGCTCCAGAGCGCCTCTTCCGCCGCGTTCCGCTGCGCATGCGCCAGGCTCAGGGCCGAATAGGCGTGGCCGGTGTGGCAGCGGTAGCGCAGCGGCTTGTCGTCCTTCATCTCCCACAGGCTGCCATGGCAGTCGGGGCAGGTGAGCGTCGAGGGCGCTGCAATGGGCTTGAGGTTTTCCACCGTTGCATCCCCCCGGTTGATGGCGACTTCGCGTATCACTTCTTCAGGCACCGGCCGCGGTGCGGCAGCCGTGGGCGTTTCGACCAGCCGGGCCAGCAAGGGCGCGATCTCGGACAGGGGAACGCAGTAGTCGACGTCGACGTTGCGCAAGGCGCTGCGGGGCATCTCCGGCTCGATGGCGGTGTCGGGGTCCTGCACGATCGTGATGCCGCCGCAGTCCTTGATCGCCTTGAGGCCGGCCGTGCCGTCATCCATCTGGCCGGTGAGGATCACGCCGATCAGCCGCGGCCCGAGGCTCAGGGCACCGGTGCGAAACAGCGGGTCGATGGCGGGCCGCGCGTGGTTTTCCTTCGGGCCGTGCGTCAGCCGAAGGACGTCGCCGTCGAGAAGCATGTGCTGGTCGGGCGGCGCGACGTGCAGCGTGCCGGAGGTCAGCTGTTGGCCGTCCTCGGCGTGCAGCGCGTGGTTGGGCCCGCGAAAACGCAGCAGTTCCGGCAGCAGGCTGGGGTTGCTGCCGATGTGCTGGACGACACAGATCGGGGCCGGAAAGGACGCCGGCAATTGCTCGCTGATTTCGAGCAGCGCCATCACGCCACCGGCGGATGCACCGATCAGCACCACGTATCCATTCGCGGGATTCATCGGATGATTGTGGACCTCGGGTCCGGGGGCTCGGCGTCAGCCAAAATCTTTTTTCCACATGACTTTGCGCCCGGCAGCAGAACCCTTAGACTTTATTCATGTCCGCTTCCCAGGCCCATGCTTTCGGCGCCATTGCCTTCCAGCTCGCAGCAACGCTCGAGACGTACGAGAAGGAGGTGGAGGGGATGCTCAAGTGTCCCTTCGACGCCGATCAGTACCGGCGCGTCAGCGCGCACATCGACGACATGCGCTTGTATGCGTCGGCCTTGCCCGAGGTGTCGGTGGCATGGGTCGAAGTCCTGATCCGCCACTTCGAGCTGACGCACCACCTCTGGCGCGTGCAGCAGGCGGGCGGCGCGCAGCAGGACCAGGCGCGCTTGCTCGATGCGTTGACCCAGGCCCTGCGGCACCTGTCGCGCAAGTGCGCGCAGCTCATGCCGGCAGCCTGAGCCATTGCAGCGCACTGCGCACTGTCGCGCACGGCGCTACGTCCTACGAGGCTGATCCTCGTCAGCCGGCAAAATGCGGCATGCAGGTCGACCTCTCCAGTCCCGTGGACGTGCTTGGTTTCCGGGCGCAGGCCAATTCCCTGCTCGCGCACCAGGTCCCACCCGCAGACATCGCGTGGACCGCCGGTGCGTCGCTCGCCTGCGGTGAAAACGTGCAGGGCGCGACCAGCCGGCCGAACCAGCTTCCCTCCGCATTGCATGCCATCGTGCCGCGCTCATTCGTGCGGCTCACCGAACTCGTGGTGTTGCACCGCGACCCGCGCCGCTTCGAGCTGCTGTACCGCTTGCTTTGGCGGCTGGTGCACGAGCCGCTCGCCGCATCCGGCCGAGACGCTGACCTGGCGCTCGCGCAGAGCATGGCCCAGGCCGTGCGCCGCGACATCCTGCGCACGCGCAAGGCGGTGCGGCTGCGGGTGTTGCCGGCCCAGGATGACGTCGCATTGAACGTGGCCTGGTGCGAACCCCAGCACCACGTGACCGAAGAGGTCGCGCACGTCCTGTCCGGTTTGCAGCTCGACCAGCCCTGGCTGCTGGGCAGCCCTGATCGCTGCCTGCTGTGGAACGGCGAGCACCTGCTGTGCGGGCCCGGCGTCTCGCCGGCCACGGCCGCCGCGGCACAAGACCATCACTGGTACGAATGGGCCACCCGCATCAACGGCGGCCCGTTGCGTTCGGCCAGCTGAGCCTTCCCGCTCGACTGCGGAACTACCCGCGCGGCCGTCCCGCAAGTTCCCCAACGCGCCGACGAACGGCGCACAATATGGCATCGGCCAACGAGAAGTAGTGAAGTGCAAGTTCCACTGTCGCACCAGGTTGACATCGTTGGTTTCCACGCTGAAGCCACGCGCTTGCTGGCCCACCAGGTCCCGCCGGAAACCGTCGAATGGAGCGCCGCGCCGGCGCAGTCCGTCGACGAACAGGGCCTGGAAGACCATCGCGCGGCCATCCACAATCGCGCGGCGCGGGCGATCATCCCGCAGTCCTTCATCCGCATGAGCGAGCTCGTGGTGCTGCACCGCGATCCGCAACGCTTCGACCTCTTGTACCGGTCGCTCTGGCGGCTGGTGTACGAGCCCGAGCTCAAGCACGACTTCAGCGACCTCGACCTGTCGCGCCTGCGGCAGATGGCGCAGGCGGTGCGGCGTGACATCCAGAAGATGAAGACGCGGCTGGTTTTCAGGACCCTGCAGGTGCGGGGGCAGCCGTTGCCGGTCGCGTGGTACGAGCCCACCCACTTCATCTGCGAGACGGTCGGCGCCTGGCTGGCGAACCGCGAACCATCCGCGCACTGGATCCTGCTGACGCCCGACCGCAGCATGCGCTGGGAGGCCGGCAAGTTGCTGAGCGCTCCGGCCGTCGCACCGCAGCAGCATCCTGATGCGGTGAGGACGGGCGACGACTGGGCCCGCGTGCTCGAGGCCATGCCCTGGGCCTGAGGTTGCCGCCCAGGTTCCTAACGCACCGGCGGGCGGGAAGGCATGTCGCTGACGCTCGAGAAGCTGAAGTCACTGCGGGTGCTGCGCCACTCCGCGTGGCCGTCGCCGATCGACTCGCGGCATCGCCGGAACAGGCTGTCCAGCGCGGCGTCGTTCCGGTCCCGCAGCTCGTGGTAGCGCGGATCGCCGTAGTGCGGCCGCAGGCCGTCCGAATGCGTCATGCGCAGGATGTTCTGCTCCCACAGGTACTGCATCAGCTCGCGATGGATCTGCAGCAGTTGCAGCAGCAGCGAGGCCAGCTCGGGGAAGTGACGATCCTTGATCCGGACCGCCTGCGCCAGCACGGCCGGGATGCTCAGTTCCTCCGGGTTCCGGTGCAGCAGCGGCTCGTCGCGGTGCAAATCGATCCAGGCGGTGTACGCCTTCAGGCAATCCATCAGCTCGTAACCCGCGGCGCGGCGCCGAGCCCTCTGCCTGCGCACGCGCAGGCGCAGTGACCAGAGGCCGGCTGCGAGCGCGAGGCCGGTTGCGAGGGACAGCAGCGAGAGGTTTTCGGCGGAAAGGGCGAGCACGTCGGCGGCACCAAGGGGGAGGTCGGCCATTCTGCGGCCGACGTGCCCGGCACGCCACTCCGCAAGTCCGGCGGCGGCGCACATGCGATGAGTGGATGCTCTGCGGTGGCCGACCTCGAGCGTGGCGGCGCCGACCCTTTGGCACCGCAGCGCTGTCCCTGCAGAGCTTGCCCCCACTCTGCAGTAGGTACCGTCCTACCCCCGAATGCGAGGCCAACTGTCGCAGCGGCTGACCTTACAAACCGAACATCCCGTTCGGGTTTGAAACACACACGTTGAAACATGCGCCCGAGCCGAGAGCCCCTGGACCAGGGAACTTCGGCAAGACCCCGGCGGAGCGACAGGGGGTCAGTGGCAGCAGTGAGGTGTAAGCAATCGTCATGGCAGCTTCTGAAAAGAGCTTTCGAACTGCCCATCGAGTTACAGCCGGGGTAGGACCGGCACGGACAGGAGGCGGAGTCTTGAACAAGCGAATCGTGGGCATTGTCAGCGGTACCCGGCCAGAGATCATCAAGCTGGCCCCGGTCTACCATGCCCTGCGGCGGTATGAAGAGCTATGTGTCCTGTGGGTGCACACGGGCCAGCACGGTGACATGGCAGCCGACATGCTGCGTTCGTTCGGCATCGAGCCCGACGTGCAGCTCGCGCGCAAGGGCAGCTCGCTGGAGGAGTTCAGCCTCGGCTGCCGCTCGCAGCTGGATGCCTTGATGGCGACGCAACGCTGGGACCTGTGCATCGTGCAGGGCGACACGGAAAGTGCTTTCCTCGGCGCGCTGGCCGCGTTCTACCGGCGCGTGCCGGTCGGCCACGTGGAAGCCGGGCTGCGCACCTACAACCTGGAGCGCCCCTTCCCCGAGGAAGGCCTGCGCCAGATGATCAGCCGCATCACCAACATGCACTGGGCCCCGACCGAGCGCGCGCGCGCCGCGCTGCTGCGCGAAGGCATCGAGCCGGAAAAGATCCAGATGACGGGCAACACCGTCGTCGACGCGCAGCAGTGGATCTGCCAGAAGCACGGCATTCGCCGCGAGGGCGATCCCGCTGCCGGCCACATCCTGGTGACGGCCCACCGGCGTGAGAACTGGGGCGAGGAGATGGAGCAGACCTTCCACGCCGTCGCCGACATCGCCCGTGCCTTCCCGGGCAAGCGCGTGCTGTTCCCGGTGCACCTGAACCCGGTGGTGCAGCGCCCGGCGCATTCGATCCTGCAAGGCGTGGACAACATCAAGCTGGTGGCGCCGCTCGACTACCTCGGCATGCAGCAGGCGCTGGTCAATGCCTGCCTGCTGCTGACGGATTCGGGCGGCCTGCAGGAGGAGGCGCCCACCTTCGGTGTGCCCACCCTGGTGCTGCGCCACGAAACCGAGCGGCCGGAAGCGGTGGAAGCCGGCTGCGCGCGCATCGTCGGCCCCAGCCGCGAAGCCATCGTCCGCGAAGCCACCCGGCTCCTGACCGACAGCGTGGCCGCCGATGCCATGCGCAAGGTCGCCAATCCTTTCGGCGACGGGCACTCCGCCCGCCGCATCGCCCAGGCTGTCATGACACGCCTGGTGGTCTCGACGGAAGCCGCCACTGTGGCGGCGTGACAGGAGCAGCCCCCATGTCCACTGAATTCCTCAGGCACGCGCTGTGCGCGGCCGCCTGCATGGCCGGTTTTGCGCAGGCGCAGACGGTGGTGGCTCCACCGCTGCCCATCGGCTCCAACCTCGTGCGCGTCGAGCCGGGCATGAGCGAGCCGGAGCGCAAGCGCGCCACCCGTGCCCACCACCACAAGTTCCAGCACAACAAGGACTTCACCCGCGACGACAGCATCCATGGCCACGAAAGCCTGACGGCCAGCTCGGGGCAGCCAGGCTCCGGCGCGACGGGTAGCGCCGCCGGTGGCGCCAACGGTGCGCGCGCGGGCGGGATGGTCCAGGACGGCAAGGGCACGGGCCCGGTCCGCGAGAAGTCCGACAAGGGCGCAAGCTCGTACTTCTTCGGCGACGACGCCAGGGCGAAGAAGAAGTGAGCCGCCCCATGAACTCCCTCCGCCGCTTCTTCCTGGCCCTGGTGGCGCTTGCCGCCTTCGCCGTCCTGCCGTCGGTGCAGGCCCAGACGACCACCCCCACGGCGCTGCCCAAGGCGCTGGTGCTGTACGACCAGAACGTCGGCTCGCAGTGGGAGAAGCTCGGCTTCGGCTACGCGATCATGCTGCGCAACCTGCTCGGGCATTTCGATGCGCAGGTCGACATGGTGCCGGTGCAGCAGTACACGGCCGGCCGCATCGAGAACTACTCGGCGACCTTCTATGTCGGCTCCGAGTACGACCACCAGCTGCCGGCCGCCTTCATGAACGACGCGGTCACCACCACCAAGACGGTGGTCTGGTTCAAGTACAACCTGTGGCAGCTGGCCTGGAACCCGGCCTACAACTTCACGGCGGCCAAGGGGATCACGTACAACGGGCTGAAGGGCCTGAGCGCACAGCCTTCGGCGACCGACCCCAACCCGCCGTTCTTCGACACCGTCAAGTACAAGGGCCTGGACTTCGTCAAGTACTACCAGTACGACGCGGCCAGGAACGTGGTCAACGCGGACCCGGACATCGGCTGGGTGACCATCTCCGACGCCGCCAAGGCACAGCGGATCGTGCCGATCGCCAGCCCGCGGACCAACGAGACACTGCCGTACATCACCCGCTCGGGCAACTTCTGGTACGTGGCCGACCTGCCTTTCAGCTTCATCGGCCCGCGCGACCGCTACCTGGTGTTCAGCGACCTGCTGCACGACATGCTGGGCAGCACGCACACCTCGTACCACAAGGCCATGGTGCGCCTGGAAGACGTGGGCGCGATGGTTTCGGTGCAGGCGATGAAGACGCTCAGCGACTACCTGTCGTCCAAGGCGGTCCCGTTCTCGGTGGCCGTGATCCCGCACTACGTGGACCCCATGGGCCTGTACAACGGCGGCGTCCGGCAGGAAGTGCCGATGTCGCAGGCATCGAACCTGCGCACCGCGCTGAACTACGCCAAGGCGCGCGGCGGCGAGATGGTGATGCACGGCTTCACCCACCAGTACGGGAACATGAAGAACCCGCACACCGGCGTGAGCGGCGATGACTACGAGTTCTGGAACATCGTCGACAACACCTGGTTCCCGGAAGACTCCGCCACCTGGGTCACCGGCCGGCTGAACAACGGATTGACCGAAATGAAGGCCGCGGGCTTCACGCCGATCGCCTGGGAATCGCCGCACTACCACGCATCGGCCATCACGTCGCGAACCACGCCGCAGCTGTTCTCGCGGACTTACCAGCGCGCCGTCTACTTCACCGCCGACAAGCCGAACTTCTACGCTTCCGTGGCGAAGGACTTCTCGATGGGCCAGTTCTATCCGTACGCCATCGTGCGCGACTACTACGGCCAGAAGGTGCTGCCGGAGAACCTGGGCAACATCGAGTACGACATCCACACCATCGACCCGACGTCGAATTACGACTACCGGCCCGAGGACCTGATCCTGAACGCGAAGTACGCCAAGACCATTCGCGACGGCGTCGCCTCGTTCTTCTTCCACCCGTTCTGGCTCGAGCCGGAGCTGGGGACGCCGGGACTCGCCGATTTCCAGAAGACCGTCGACGGCATCACCGCACTCGGCTTCACGTGGGTAGCCCCCTCGAAGCTGCGCCAGACCCCCTGAACTTCAACCACCGAATTGCCAACCGAGAAGCAAACACCCATGAAGAACCTTCACCGCCACCTCCTGCCCTTCCTGGCTTGCGCCGCCCTCGCCGGGGCGCCTGCGGTCCACGCCAAGGACAAGGACGACAGGAACGACCGCAAGCAGGACACGTCGATCAACATCGACAAGGAACGCTTGCAGGGGCTGGTGAACCAGGTGCGGGACGCTTCCGACCGGCAAAAGCTGCAGGCGCTGCTCAATTCGCTGGGCGGCTCCATCGATCGCGCCAAGCTGCAGCAGCTGGCGATGCAGGTGGCGCAGATCCTGCAGCACGCGGGCAGCGGCGGCGGCACCACCACGGCGCCCCCGCCGGCGACGAACACAGCGCCCAAGGTGCTGGCGCTGTACGACGCGCCCACCGGCTCCGGCTGGGACAAGCTCGGCTTTGCATACACGATCATGCTGCGCAACCTGCTCGGCCACTTCGACGCGCAGGTCGAGCTGATGCCGGTGCAGAACTACACCGCCGGCGCGATGAACAACTACACCGCGACCTTCTACCTGGGGTCGACCTACGACAACCCGCTGCCCACCACCTTCCTGAGCGACGCCGCCACCACGACCAGGACGCTGGTCTGGTTCAAGTACAACCTGTGGCAGCTCGCGTGGAACACCACCTACAACTTCTCGGAAACGCGCGGTTTCAGCTATGCGTCGCTCGCGGGGATGAACTCCGCTCCGACGACCGCCGAGCCCAGCCCGGGCTTCTACGACACGGTGAAGTACAAGGGCCTGGACTTCGTCAAGTACTACGCCTGGGACGCAGCGAAGAACGTGATCAACGCCGACCCTGACGTCGGCCTCGTCGCCATCACCGACCCGGCCAAGGCCAGCGCGGTTGTGAGCATGACCAATGCCAAGGCGAAGGACCTGGCGGGTGCACCGGCCCCGGCCAGCGCGCCTTACATCACCCGCTCCGGCAACTTCTGGTACGTGGCCGACCTGCCTTTCAGCTTCATCGGCCCGCGCGACCGTTACCTGGTCTTCAGCGACGTGCTGCACGACATGCTGGGCAGCAACCACGCCGAGAGCCACAAGGCCCTGGTGCGGCTGGAAGACGTCGGCGCCATGGTGTCCGTCCAGGCGATGAAGACGCTGAGCGACTACATGGCTGCCAAGCGGGTGCCGTTCTCGGTGGCGGTGATCCCGCGCTACGTCGACGGCCGCGGCATCTACAACGGCGGCAAGCGGCAGGAAGTGCACCTGTCCCAGGCCACCAACCTGCGGACCTCGCTGGCCTATGCCCGCAGCAAGGGCGGCGAGATGGTGATGCACGGCTTCACCCACCAGTACGGGACCATGAACAATCCGCACACGGGGGTGAGCGGCGACGACTACGAGTTCTGGAACATCGTGGACAACACCTACTTCCCGGAAGATTCGCAGTCGTGGGTGCTGGGCCGGCTGGGCACGGGCCTGGCGGACATGAAGGCCGCGGGCCTGAACCCGATCGCCTGGGAAGCGCCGCACTACCATGCCTCGCCGATCACCCAGAAGACCACGCCGCTGTTGTTCAACACGACCTACCAGCGCGCCGTGTACTTCACGGCCGACAAGCCCAACCTGGCGTCGACCGCGACCAACAAGGACTTCGGCGTCGGCCAGTTCTTTCCGTACGTGATCAAGAAGGATCACTACGGCCAGTACGTGCTGCCGGAGAACCTGGGCAACATCGAATACGACATCAGCACGATCGATCCCACCTCCAACTACAACTACACGTCCGAGACGCTGCTCGGCAATGCGCAGTACGCCCGGACGGTCCGCGACGGCTTCGCGTCCTTCTTTTTCCATCCCTTCTGGCTTGAACCGAACCTCGGCGTGCCCGGCTTCGAGGATTTCAAGAAAACGGTAGAGGGGATTTCAGCGCTGGGCTTTACCTGGGTTGCGCCCAGCTCGCTGCGCTGAACTGGCCGGCCGTGATCTTCCAATAACGAGGTGCCCCTATGAAACTCCACCGTGTCCTGCCCGCCGCCGCGCTGGCGGCCCTGTGCCTGCTGCCCCAATGGGGCACGGCGCAACAACCCGGGCAGCCGACGCTGCGCCCGGCCGAAACCGTCGCGCCGCCGGCGATCCCGCCGCAGACGCCCGTGTTCCGCCCGGTCGATCCGGCACGGCCGGGGGTCGCAGCCGCAGCCGCCCAGGCCAACGCAGGGGTGTGGGTGCCGCGCACGATCACCTTCACGGACCTCGGGTTCACCGAGCCGGTGGTGCTGGGTTACCCGGACACGATCAAGGAAATCTACCTGCCCGTGCCCCCGGGCATCAGCCTGTCCGGCGGCATGCTGCAGCTGGATGCCAGCTACATCCGCGCCGATGGGGGCCGCACCTCGCTGGTCTACACCATCGACGGGGCGCCGGTGCAGGCCTTCGCGTACACCAATGACCGCGGCGACGCCAGCGTGCAGCTGCCGATCGACGGCCGGCCGCGCCCGTCCGGGTTCATCAAGCTGAACATTGACTGGCGCACCGCCGTCGCCCGTGAAAACACCTGCGCCGACGCCCGCACGCCGGGCAACATCCTGCGCATCGAGCCGACCTCGAAATTCGTCTTCCGCTACGACGGCTCGGCCATCCGCGACCTCACCTCGGCCTGGGCCTCGCTGCCGCCGACGCCGACCATCCTGATCCCGTCCAACAACGTGGCGCCGGAAGTCTATGACGCCGCCTGGCGCGTGGGCGTGGCGCTCGAGCGTGCCGGCAAGCGGGCACGCATCCGCACGGCGGACGGCAGCGGCGTGGCGACGGCGACGCAGCCTGCCAACGCGGCGCCCGGGGCCGCCCCGGTCGCGGCGGGTCCGGCGGAACCGGACATCGTCATCGGCAGCGCCGGTGGCCAGCAGGTCGCTTCCAAGCAGATCGTCCTCGGCAACATGAACGGCCGCCCGGTGATCCTGGTGGCGCCCGATGCCGGCGCCCAGGCCGCCGGCCTGTTCAGCAACATCTGGCAGCAGGCCGCCGGCGGCACCACGCTGACGGTCAACGCGGTCGAGCAGCCGGGCAACAACGACAGCAATGCGGTGTCGCTGCAATACCTCGGCGCCAAGCCGTCCAGCTTCGACGTCCTGGCCCATGCGGACTGGAACGCCAGTTTCGACATCGGCTCGGTGGCCGCCGACGGCAAGGGGCCGGGCACGCTGGTGATCGACGTCGCCGGTTCGCCCTCCGCCGCGCGCACCCCGCCCGTCGTCTCGGTGTTCCTCAACGACGTGCTGCTGGGCGCCAAGGAGATGGAAGCCAACGGCAAGCGCGAACGCATCGTCGCGCCCATCCCGCGGTATGCCCTGCAGACCCGCAACGTGATCCGCGTGTCCTTCGTGCGCCAGCTGGCGTCCGACCGCTGCCGCGAAACGCCGGAAGCGTATCCCGTGTCGGTGCTGGCCTCCAGCCACATGCTGCTGGACAAGATCGACCCGTCGAGCGACTTCACCGGGCTGATGGCCAAGTTCGCCAGCGGCGGCACGCTGCTGGTGCCGCAGGCCCACCTGAGCGACGCCACCACCACCCTGCCGCGCGTCATCCGCCTGGCGGCGAGCACCGGCCTGTCGCCGACCAAGGCGAAGTTCCAGACGGTGGCCAACGGCGCCAGCCCGAAGGTCGAAGGTGCCTTCCTGGCGGTGGACGTGGTGCCCGACGGTGTCGCCGGAACGGTGAAGCCGGAGCAGGACCGCCTGTACCTCGCCGGCAGCAAGGACCGTCCGTTGCTGGACGTGCGCGGCCTGAACCGCGTCGGCATGCTGGAAGTCGTCGGCAAGGGCGACAACGTCGGCGCGGTCTACCGCACGCTGGGCCCGCAGGCGCCTTCGATGGAGAAGCCGATCATGCTCAGCGGCGGCAACCTGGCCATCATGGGCAACAACGGCTTGCGCACCGAGGTCAACACGCACGACCCGTCGGGGCAGGGCGTGATGAAGGAAGCGGCGCCCGGCCTGTTCGAGCGGGGCTACTGGTGGCTGATGCCGATCGTGCTGGTGGCGCTGTTCATCGCGCTGCTGGTGTTCGCGAGCCGCATGCGCCGCCGTCGCGACGCCAGCGGTGACAGGTAAGACGAAGTTGTCCAGCGTAGAGACGAGTTGAAGGGTCGAGCATGAATTGGGATCTGTTAGTCGCGGAGTACAACTCCGGCCTGGAGGTGCTGGCAGCGGTCCTGGCTCTGGTCATCTTCGTCTCGTCGCTGGACGACCTGTTCATCGACATCTGGTACTGGGTGCGGCGGATCTTCCGTCGCACCCGGGTCGAGCGCAACCCGCAGTACCGCAAGCTGACGGTCGACACGCTGCGCGAGCGCGAGGAACAGCCGCTGGCCATCATGGTGCCGGCCTGGCAGGAAAGCGACGTGATCGCCGCCATGGTGCAGAACATGGTGGAGGTGCTGGAGTACCGCAACTACCGCGTGTTCATCGGCACCTACCCGAACGACCAGCCGACCATCGACGAAGTCGACCGCATGGCCAAGCGCTACCCGCAGCTGCAGCGGGTGGAAGTGCCCCATCCGGGCCCGACCAGCAAGGCGGACTGCCTGAACGCGGTGGTCGCCACGATCTTCGAGTACGAGAAGGAGATAGGCATCGAATTCGCGGGTGTGGCGCTGCATGACAGCGAGGACGTGCTGCACCCGCTGGAGCTGAAGTTCTTCAACTACCTGCTGCCGCGCAAGGACATGATCCAGCTGCCGGTGGCTTCGCTGGAGCGCGAGTGGTACGAGCTCGTGGCCGGCACCTACATGGACGAATTCGCCGAGAGCCACGCCAAGGAAATGGTGGTGCGCGAAAGCGTCTCCGGCATGGTGCCTTCGGCCGGCGTCGGCACCTGCTTTTCACGCAAGGCCATGCTGGGACTGGTGGGCGCCACCCGCAACAAGCCGTTCAACATCGACAGCCTGACCGAGGACTACGACGTCGGCATGCGGCTGGCGCAGCTGAACATGTCGTCGATCTTCGGCGTGTTCCCCGTCACCTTCCACATCAGCCGCACCTCGTGGGCGAGCCGCAAGCCACGCGAGCTGCTGATGCACATGCCGCTGTGCGTGCGCGAGTACTTCCCGGACAACTTCCGGGCGGCCTACCGCCAGAAGGCGCGCTGGGTGCTGGGCATCGGGCTGCAAAGCTGGGAGCAGATCAAGTGGCAGGGCCGCACCACGGCCGCACGCTACCTGCTGCTGCATGACCGCAAGGGCGTGGTCACCTCGTTCGCCAGCATCCTGGCGTACATCCTGGTGCTGCACTTCATCCTGTTCCACCTGGGGCTGCTCACGGGCTGGTGGCATGCGTACTACCCGTCGCTGTTCTCCGAAGGCAGCATCTGGCGCAAGATGATCTACATCAACGCCTTCTTCCTGGTGATCCGCGCGGCGCACCGGGTGTACTTCACCACGGTGCTGTACGGGTGGGAGCACGGCGTGATGTCGTTGCCGCGGATGGTGGTGGGCAACTTCGTCAACTGCATGGCCGTGGCCCGCGCCTGGAAGATGTACCTGT
>JAQGMY010000201.1 GCA_028292105.1 Ramlibacter sp. | reverse complement strand
AGCACCGCCGCGCAGAACTGGCTCAATACGCACTGATGGCCAAGGCGTTCGGGGCGGTAGCCGCCACCACGGCACTCGTCCTCCTCGGCGTGGCTGCATACGTCGCCACGGATACAGAGGTGAATGGAGCCCCGCCTCCCGCTGGGGCGGCGGCACCGCAGCGAGGGCCGGTCGCCTCGGCGGCAGCAGACCCGCGGGCCTCATCGCCTCCGCCGGTCGCCGGGATTTCCAGCAGCGAGCGGCCCTACGAGCTCGACGAACTGCTGCGGCAATCGAAGCTCGGCGAGGGGTGGCTCACTGCTCACGGCTTCTCCTCCGGCCGCGCCTTGCAAGGGCTGCACGCGCTGCTCGACGCCCGCACGAACCTGCCAGGGGAACCGCGACTTCGGCTGGGTGTGCACCCCTCTGGCGGGGCCGAAGGTGAGAACACAGTTGCCCCGCCGCGCCTTGCGTCCGGGGAGCGCTATGTGCTGGCGACGCTCGCGAGTCCGCCGCCGACCGGTGAAGACTCCGTGTTGATCCGCTGGCGTCGCATCAGTGACGACACTGTCATGGAACTCTCCGCGCAGGCGCTGCCCCCTGTCGGGGAGTCCCTCCATTTATGGATGCACACGACGCAAGACTGGGCGCCAGGCCGTTACCGGCTTGAAGTGATTGGCGCCAACGCGCGGCTCGCTCCGCTGGCCGCCGCCGATTTCGAGATCGTGGCGCCGGATGCTGAAGTCACCCCGTTCGCCTATCCAGTCCAGGTCGCCCCGCAACGTTGACCTCTGCTCACCGGTCAAAGCCGCGTACACCTGCGAACGACGGGACTGATCTATCCCTGAACCGTTGCCGCCCCCCGTCATAGACAGGAATTCCAATGCGTATATCTTCGCCATTGACTTTCATTGTTGCTCTCGCTCTCTCCGGTTGCGCTCATCGACCGGCAGCCGACGCGCTGCATGGCGAACCCGGGGCCTTCATCGCGATGGTGGCTTCCGGTGCCGTGGGTTCGAACGACTACATTCCCGTATACGACGCCGACTGGACCATGACGCCGTTGTGCATTTCGCTGCATTCCACGCTAACGGCGCAGACCGTGGACTTCGTCCTGGAACGAGGTGCTGACGTCAACAAGCGTTGCCGGCCTGCTGAAGACACGCTGCCGCTGGACGTCGTGATCCACCAACTGGTCGCTCGCGGCTCAGCCCAGTCCGCTTACACCGCGTCCCGCACCCACCGGCCCGAAGATCTACCACTCTTCCATGGTCATGCCCAGAAGCTGCTGCAACGCGGGGCCGTGAGCTCCAAGGGGCCCCTGACAATGGCGCAGGTGCGGCAACGAGTGAATCAAGAGACCGCCGGAATGAATGTCTATCGTGCGGAGGTGCAGGACCGGTACGATAAAACTGTTTCGGAGCGGAACAGCGTCATCGCTGGTGTCTTCACAGCAGCGGCCGTCGTAGGCGGCGCTGTCGTGATAGGGAAGGCTGCGTCAACGGCCAACACCAGTGCATCGACCATCGCATCGTCACTGACCAGTGCTGTCCCTCCCGCGCAGACGAGCCCTTCGGCCGCGCAATCGGGTAACACTGCCCGCACTCAACAGCCTGTCTCTGCATCCCCGGTGCCGGTCGGACCTGTCCGGTCCGTGTCCACCGGGCCAGCAGCGAGTTCGAGCGGAAATGACCGAAGACTGCCCTTCAACTATCACACTTGCGTGACGAGCCATGCCCGGGAAACCATCAATCTAACGAACAGCGCGGCATTCAGTCAGCACTGGACCATGGTTGCAGCCGCGGAACAGAACCGCGCGCTGGGACGGTGCGAGGATCGAACAGAAGTGTCCAGCCGGGCAAGGCAGGCTGGGCAGCAAAAGATCGTGAGCCGCTCAGCAACGATCATCGAAGAAAGAATGCTTTGCGACATCGGTGAAGGGGGCGCGACCGTAGCAAGGTTTGGCTGGTATTGCGAGATGTGGGCGCGAGCTACCGGCCGCAACGGCAAATTCATCATGGATTTCAGGTGAACCTGCGCGGTCGGAGCCCACTGGTGGCTTGTGCCCAAGTGGCCTCTTACAGTTCCTGGAGTTCCTGCAGTAGCGTGGGAACGAGTTCGGACACGGTCGGATGGATATGCATCGTCCTCGCCAGCACCGTGGCCGTGGTGCCTGTGTCCATCGCATCCAGCAGGACGTGAACGGCCTCGTCACCCGCCAGACCGAGGATGGAGGCACCGAGAATCTTCCGGCTTTGCGCGTCCACCAGCACCTTCATGAAACCCTGCGTCTCTCCAGTTTCCTGGGCCCGGCTCACGCGATCCATCGCCCTCTTGCCGACCAGGGCAGGTCGCCCGGTGGCCCGCACTTCCTGCTCGCTCATGCCAGCTCGGCCGAGGGGCGGATCGATGAACAACGCATAGCAGGGCAGCCGGTCGCGCAGGCTGCGCGCTTCCCCGTCCAGCACGTTGGCAGCGACGACTTCATGGTCGTTCCATGCCGTGTGCGTGAAGGCGCCGCGACCGTTGCATTCACCGACGGCCCACACGCCTTCGGCGCTGGTGCGGCACTGGTCGTCGACCTCGATGAAGCCGCGTCGGTCGGTGCGCACGCCGGCAGCTTCGAGTCCCAGGTCGCCGGTGTTCGGCGTGCGGCCCATGGCCAGCAGCACGTGACTGCCCTCCAGCCATTGATCGTTCGGCTCGCACCGCGCCCGCACGCGAACGCCGGGTGCGCCTTGCGCGAAGGCGATGCAATCTGAAGCCAGGTAGAAGCGTACGCCCTCGCGTTCCAGGATGGCCTGCACTTCCGCGGCCACGTCCGCATCCTCGCGTGGCAGCAGGCGCGGCGAGCGTTCGATGACGCTCACCCCAGCGCCGAACCGGCGCATGAGCTGCGCGAACTCCAGGCCGATGTAGCTGCCGCCCACGATCAGGAGATGCTCCGGAACCAGGTCCAGCCGCAGCACAGAGGCGTTGTCCAGGGTGGACACCGCATCGATGCCTTCCAGCGGCGGCCGGGCCGCGCGGGCTCCCACATTGATGAAGATCTTGCCGGCTTCGAGTTCGCGTTCCCCAACGAGCACCGTACGCGGCGCCGTGAAGCTGGCCTGACCGGTGATCCATTCCACCCCCTTCATGCCGCGGACCCAGGACTCGACACCGGCGCGAGCGGCATCCACGACGCCGTTCATACGCGCCATCACGCGGCGCATGTCGACGCGAATGGGACCGGCCTCGAAGCCGAACTCCGCACCGCGCCGCGCGACGTGGATCGCGCGGGCGCTCGCCACCAGGGTCTTGGTCGGGTAGCAACCGGTGTTGACGCAGGTGCCGCCAAGGAGATGCCGCTCGATCAGCGCCACCCGCATGCCCGCGGCCCCGCATCGGGCCGCCAATGAAGGCCCCGCCTGACCGGCCCCGATCACGATCGCGTCGAAGGTTTCGTGGCCCATGTCACCTCCGCACCGCCTGGGCGGCTGCATTCGCACAACTCAGCTGAGGAGGAGCGCGGGCTCCGGCTTGTTCAATGTCGACTGCGGGACCGATCGCGTGAGCCGCTTGGATCGTCATGGCCAGGCCGAAACACATCGGGGAGTGATCACGCGAACGAGGATGTCGCCGGCACTCCCGTGACGTCCACCTGGTTTTCAAAACGTTTCACTGAAGCCGAGCTTCCTCGACGCCCGGCGGGTTCGTTCTATTCCGGCTGGCAGGTTTGCTCATGCGGAAGCAGGATTGTGTGTTCGACAGTGGGCGACGAGCGCGCGTCGCTGAATTCCGGCAACGCACTTGCATCCATCCGTGGGCGAACCATACTGGCCTGCAAGGAGAACCCACCATGTGCCACCTGATCCGCCAACAGCAAGCTGCACCTGAACGCGACGGCATCGCGCCGGCGCCCCGCACCGACGGCCTGCGCGCGCGCTGGACCGGCGCCGCCGCCGCTGCCCTCGTCGCCGGCCTGGCAGTCGCGGCGCTCGTCGATCCGCCGAAGGCCTCATTGGTTTCCAAAGCTACGGCTGCGGCCCCGACGGAGCTCACGTCCAAGGCACCGACCACGCGGGCAGCGACGGTCGTCGAGCCTGGTGCGGTCGGGGCCGACGACGACGTGCCGACCAGCTCCGATGTCGTCAAAGCCGGCACCGGCCACTGCAGCCACGGCATGTAGCGCGGCTACCCTCAACGCGCTCTGACGGCTCGAGCGCATGTTTTCGGGGTATCGACCCCTGCGCGCCTGACGACCGGAGCCGGTCAGCGTGCGCTGCTCACTTCGTCGTCTGTGCTGCCGCTTGGGCCTCCTGGAGCAAGCGCCTGGCGTCGTTCAATTGGCGATCGACCTTCTTGCGCTCGGACTGCGCGAGCCTTCGCTCCTGTGGCGATACGCCGAGGCGGCTCGTCACGGCGACGATGGCAGCGTGCCGGTCGGTGGCCTCCTTCATCTTGGCCAGTGCCTCCCGAAGCCTGGTTTCAGCGTCTGCTTGCGTTGCATCGGTTGTTGGGGATTGCTTGGTCGCCATGTGTTTGAACCTCGAGAGATCGTGTGATGGAAAGCGGGCCCGGGGGCGACCGCGTGTCTGCGCTGCACGATACACGAGCGCTGTCGAAGCGTCGCAGTGGCTGCAGACGGCGGCGCAACAGGCGAAGCCCGTGAAGGCCGCGCGCAAGCGGCGCGTCGAGCTGCGGCCTGTTCAATGAAGTCACCATCAGTGCTGTCGTAGCCCGCCTGGACGCCGTCCAACTCATCCGCTGTTCTGCCGCCCTCCACATGCGTCGCCACGCCCCTTAAGGAAATCCCTCAACGTGATTCGCGCAAGCGCCAGCATCATGCGTATCCCGATGTGCAATGGCGCCTGTGCGCTGCATCGTTGCACGGACAGGAGGAGGTGCGTTCATGCCAGGCCAATCCATTCGGGGCGCCCCAATGAGCACAGCGCCCGGAGCTGCGAAGCAAGCCGCGAGCACTGACAGGATCGCATCGGTGGTGGTCGGCCACAGCGCTGCCCTCACTCGCGAGGTCGACAAGCTGAAGCGCTATGCGCAGTGCGACGCCGGCGTGCTGATCGTGGGTGAAACAGGAACCGGCAAGGAAGTCTTCGCCCAGGCCATTCACTACGTCTCGCCTCGTGCGTCCGGGCCGATGGTCGCGGTCAACTGCGGCGCGGTGCCCGCCGAACTGATGGAAGCCGAGCTCTTCGGCCACGTGCGGGGGGCTTACACGAACGCGCACGCAGCGCGGGCGGGCCTGATCAGCGAAGCCGAGCACGGCACGCTTTTTCTCGACGACGTCGACTGCCTCACCCTGCCCGCGCAAGCCAAGCTGCTTCGTTTCCTGGAGGAGCGTGAGTATCGGGTCGTCGGCTCCAATTCCGTGCAGCACGCCGACGTCCGGATCGTCGCTGCGTCCAATCGGGACCTGGGCGAGATGGCGTGCCGTTCCGCGTTCCGGCAGGATCTCTACTACCGCCTGAACGTGCTTGCCCTGTGCCTGCCGCCTTTGCGCGAGCGCGCGGAGGACATCCCGCCGCTTGCGCGGCACTTCCTCAAGCAGTTCGCTTCGCGCTACGGCAGGCCGGACTGCACGCTCGCGCCGTCCGCGCTCGACCGGCTGCTGGCGCACAACTGGCCGGGCAACGTGCGGGAGCTCGGTCACGTGCTGGAGCGGGCCACCCTCCTGGCCTCCTCGCAGCTGCTCGAGGCGGAGGACATCGACCTGCCGGCCCCGGCGACACCGCTGGCCTGTCCCCAGGACTTCCAGTCACAGAAGACCCGCCTGGTGCAGAAGTTCGAGCGCAGCTACGTCGAGGGCCTGCTCAGAAGCACCCACGGCAACATCGCCGAAGCAGCCCGCCAAGCCGGCAAGAACCGGCGGGCGTTCTTCGAACTGATTCGCAAGTACCAGATCCCCGCCGCCTTGTACCGCGTCGAGCCCTGATCCGCCGCCACGAGGCAAACCTCCTGTCCTGAATGCGCCGCCCTCGAGCGGCGCTTTTGCCGTGCGGTGCGCGACGCGTGGACAAAACCCTGCGCGGCATGGACAAGGCCGTCCACCCACCCCTGCGGCCGAGGGTGGATGCGACAAGGATCCCCGCTGGGTGCACCGTCACCCGCGGACGAACTTGTCCATGGGCAGGCGCAGGCGCTGAATGAAATCAAGCACTTGGCGCTCGCGCGCTGCTGGCCCGGAGCTTGCAATGAAGTAGTCGCGACGAAGGTCGACGCATGCCGCTCCTCACCAAGCAGGCCGTGATACGGCAACTCCTGGTTTATGCGGCTGCGTATCCGGAAGCGAGCGATACCCCACAAGGCATCGCCCGCTGGTGGCTCAAACCCGCGGAGGCCGTGGACATGCTGGTCCTGGATGCAGCGTTGGAATTCCTGGCAGACCAGGGCGCGTTCGCCCCGGTCCAGGCGCCGGACGCTCGCGTGCGCTGGCGACGGGTGGGATCAGACACCCTGCTGCACGAGCTGCTCGCGCAGTTCCCCCCCGCAACGGGTGGCGAACCGCAAGAGGCATAAGGCATGGCTGCGCGGCGCCCCAGGCTGGCCCCCGACCGAGCGATGTCGCGCGATGGCGCCGGGCCGCGCCCGACCGCGGAAGCGGCGCCGCAGCCTGCGGCACGGCACGAGGCGCTGACGACCGCCTTGCAGCGGCTCGACGCCGTCCTCGGGGTGGCCATCGAGCGCCAGGCCGGGCGCCTCGGCACGGCTTCGCTGCTGGACCCGTGGCTCGGAATGCATCTGGATGTGGGCGACGTGCGGCGCCTGCTGGCGCAGCAGGAGCCGCCGCTCGCTGCCGATGCCGGCATCGCCGGGTTGCTTGCGTCCGCGCTACGGGAGATCCCCGGTTTCGCACCCCTGGCGCAGGCCTTCGCGCTGGAGGACGTCGACCTCGCGGTCTTGCTGGTCGCGCTGGCGCCCGACGTCGACCTGCGCTACGAGCGCATCTATGGCTACCTGCAGGACGACCTCACCCGCCGGCGTCCAAGCACCGACCTTCTCGCCAACCTGCTGGCGAGCGACGCCGCGCAGCGCCTGGCCGTGTGCGCACGGCTCGCGCGCCCGGCGCCGCTGCTGCGCGAAGCCATCCTTGTCGCCGGCGAGGAAGCCCGCTCGCCGCTGGCGCAGGAGTGGCGGGTCGACCGGATCTGGCGCGTGTGGCTGCTGCAGGGCGAGCTGGCCGACGCGTTCGAGCTCGGTGCCCTGGCATCGGGTTCCGGCACCACGCTCGCGGAACTGCCGGTCGAATCCGCAACGCGCCTGCTGCTGGAGCAAGCGTGCGAACTCGCCGGCACCTTGCCCTTGCGCCTGTGCCTGCACGGCGAGCATGGCGCCGGCAAGCTCGAAGCGGCCGGCGCGATCGCGCAACGCCTCGGGCGCGAGCTGCTCCCGCTGGACCTGCGGGAGTTCGCGTCGGTGGGCGAGGTGCAGGACGCGCTGCAGCGCGCGGGGCGCGCGTCCTGCCTGTTCGCCGGATTGCTGTACCTGCATGGGCTCGCGCCGCTCGAGCAACGGGACCCGCAGCTGGTGCGCGCGGTGGTCGACACGCTGGACACGCTGCCCTGCCACCTGGTGCTCTCGTGCGTTCGTCCGCCGTCGCCCGGCGGCCGCGTGCTGCCGTGGCTGCGCGTGGAACTGACCTATCCTTCGGCGCACGCACGCCACGCCCTGTGGCAGCGCGCCGCCCTGCTGGTGGGCGCGCCGCTGGCCGACGCCGATGCCGCGGCGCTGGCCGCCCGCTTTTCGCTGGGCAGCACGCAGATCGTGCAGGCCGCGGCGGAGGCGCAGGTGCTGGCGCTCACCGAGCATCGTCCCCGCATCACCTACGCGGATGCGGCGGCCATCGTGCGGCGGCAATGCGGCAGCGAGCTGGCGCGGCTGGCCACCCGCGTCGCGCCGCGCGCCGGCTTCGACAGCCTCGTGGCGCCGGCCGAGGTGCACGCGCAACTGCGGGAGATCTGCGCGCGCGTGGCCACCCGCGATGCAGTGGCGACCGAATGGAGCGAGGCCAGCGTGCACGCCCGCGGGAACGGCATCACGGCGCTGTTCGTCGGTCCGTCCGGAACGGGCAAGACGCTGTCGGCCGAGGCGCTCGCGCGCGAAATCGGCCTCGACATGTTCCGCATCGACCTGGCCTCCGTGGTCAGCAAGTACATCGGCGAAACGGAAAAGAACCTCGACCGCCTGTTCAGTGCCGCGGCCCACGCGAACGCCGTGCTGTTCTTCGATGAAGCCGACGCGCTGTTCGGCAAGCGCTCGGAGGTGAAGGATGCGCACGACCGCTACGCCAACATCGAAGTCGCGTACCTGCTGCAGAAGATGGAGCAGTTCGACGGGGTGGCCATCCTGGCGAGCAACCTCAAGCAGAACATCGACGAGGCCTTCGCGCGGCGGCTCACCTTCACGGTCAACTTCCCGTTCCCGGAAGAGCCCGAACGCCGCCGGCTGTGGGAGACGCTCTGGCCGCCGCGCGCCGCGCGCGCCAGTGATGTCGACCTCGGCTGGTTCGCCCGCGAGTTCCGCCTCTCGGGCGGCAACATCCGCAACGCGGTGCTGACGGCGGCACACCTGGCGGTGGCGGATGGACGCATCGTGACGCACGCGCACCTGCTGCATGCCACGCGGCGCGAGTACCAGAAACTCGGCAAGAACCTCGTCGCCGCGGCGCCGGTCCGTGCCGCGATCGTCAACGGGGCGCGGCCATGAACCGCGCCTCGCAGCTGCCCGGCCACGCGGCGACGAGCGACGCCACCGCGTTGCGGGAGCAGCGCGATCGCCGGCAGGCACGCACGCAGGGCGTGGCCGCGCGAGCAGCGGCTCCGCAGCCGCAGGCCGGCGCGGCCCTGCAGCGTGCCCTCGGCGCCGGTCGTCCGCTCGCGCCGCCGGATCGCGCCGAGATGGAAGAGCGCTTCGGCACCGGCTTCGCCGACGTGCGCGTGCACGACACCGCGCAGGCCCGGCAACTCGCCCGCGAGCAACGCGCGCAGGCCTTCACCATCGGCAACCATATCGCGTTCGGCCGCCCGCCGGCCGCCACGCAGGCCTCGCACAGCCGGCGCCTGCTGGCGCACGAACTCGCGCACGTCGTGCAGCAGCGCCGCGGCGGCACGGAGCTGCCCGTCGCGGGCGGCGCGCTGGAGCAGTCGGCGCAGCGCGCGGCGTCGCAGTTCGTCTCCGGGTCCGGCCTCGTGTCCGTGCCGGGCGCCAGCGCGACGGCCATCGCGCGGGAGCCACTGCCGGACAAAGAAGCGGCGGTCGACCTGCCGCCGGCACCGCGTTCGCTGTCCGGCAGCGTTGCCAAGGACGAGAAGCACCTCCCGGGCAAGGCGCTGGACCTCGAGATGACGCACATCGAGGAGTACGCGGACGCGCTCCCCGAAGGACCGCAGCGCGAGCACCTGCTGTCCGAATACCGGCTGCTCTTCGACGAGCGCATCGCCCGGCGCAAGCGGGACGAATCGGCCGTGCCGCTGCAGTTCCGGCCAGACGACGTGAAGCGCGACATCGAGGATGCGCATCGCGCGTTGCTCGTGACCGGGCAGATCCCGCAGACCCAGTACCCGCACTCGCTGGCCGAGATCAAGCTGGGCAAGCCCATGAGCCGCAGCGAGCGCTACGACCTCATGATGAAGCTGCAGGGGCGGGAGCACCCGCTGGAGATGGACGTGCGGCAGGACCTGCGCGACCCCGAGATCCTCGACAAGGAAGAATTCGAGCGGGAATACCGCTCGCGCATCGAAGACGAGAAGGATGCGTGCGACGACGAATACTTCTGGCCGAAGTACGAGCGCGAGTGCAAGGAGGGCGTCAACGAAAAATACGGCGGCCCGGCCTATATCGGCTGGCGCGACGACAAGTATCGGCGCGCCTACGCGCAATTCGTCGAGGTCAGCGCCAAGATCGACGCGGTCAGGCAGGGTGGCCCCGTGTCGCTCGTGGGTCGCGTGGCCGGCTACGGCTTCGGGGCGCTGACGGGAAGGGACCCGCTGGAGACGAGCGAGGTATGGGCCAACTGGGCCTCGGCCGGTGACGCGCTCCTGCCGGCAGTGCAGATACGCGCCACCCGCGCGCAAATCAGGAACTACAACGCGGGCGCCGGGCTGGTGGTCCATGCGGATGCACCGGTCAGTGAGGTGTATCAACCTGCCGGCGGGTCCCCGCCCACCCCGGTGCGCGTCGCGGCCCAGCCAACGGGCGCGACGGGCATGTCCAGCACGCTGGCGCCACCGATCCCGGACCCGCTGCGCCTGGCGACGCAGCCGCTCGCCACGACGGTGGAGCCGCAGCGGTCAACGGTCACCGGACCGTCGGCGCAGTCGACGCAGTCGGCGCCGACCGTGTCCGCGAGCATCGAATCCCGGCTCGGTGCGCTGCAGGTGCCGGCCAGGCAGCAGGGGAGCTTCGCCCAGGCCGGCGCGGAGGTCCGCAAGCTTGCCGAGAAGGATCCCGCCGCCGCCGAGCGTTTGCTGCAGGGCCTCGAGGAGCGCTTCGCGCCGGCGCCCGAGGTGCATGGGGTGGCGGACCTCTTCCAGCAAGCCCAGGGAAAGATGTTCCCGGAAAAGGGCCTCGGCAACGTCTACCGGCAATCGCCCGCCAGCGACGACCGGCAGCGGCTCGATCAGCGGGACCCCAGCCCGAAGGACGTCCTCAAGGCCAAGGTGCGCGACTCCGAGCAGCTCGGTGTGCTCGGTGGGCGGGAGCAGGCGCAGCGCGAGAAGATCGCCGTGCGCGACTGGGAGCGGCCGCAGCAATACACCGGGGAGTACGGCGTCGGGCCCGACGACCTGGGCGACCGCGGCAACAAGCGCCTGTTCCTCGAATACAAGGGGGGCGACAGCGGGCTGGGCAGCAGCAATGGCGTGGTGCAACTGTCGAACGTCTGGGCCGGCCGGAAGATCGCGGAGATGGAGATGGTCGGCGACAAGGCCACCGCGGCGGACCTGCTTGCCGCCGCGCGCAGGGGCGACCTGCAAGCGGTGGCTTACCGCACCAGCGGCCCGATCGGCGCCGAAACGACGGCGCGCCTGAGCGGCAGCCAGCTGCGCAACAGCCTGAAGAACGAGAACATCAGCGCGTCGGGCCTGATCCAGTACGCGCCCGAGAAGGTCTTGCGCGCGTACCAGGCGCGCAAGGCGGAGCTGCAGAAGGCGATCGCCGCCGGCCAGATCGACAAGCTGAAGACGCTCTAGGACCGACCATGCCTGCCAGCGCCCAGCAGCCCCCCAGCCACGCGACGCGGACCGGTTCCGCCTCGCGCGCACCGCGGCGGCGCAGCGTGACGCCGGCCGTTGCGCCGGTGCTCTCGCTCCAGGCCGGCGCCGGCAACCGGGCCGTCACCGCCTTGCTCGCCGGCGGCGCCCCGCTGCCGCCCGACACCCGCGCCGACATGGAATCGCGGTTCGGCACCGATTTCGGATCGGTCCGCGTGCACGACGACAGCCCCGCCCACACGCAGGCGGCGGCCCTGCACGCCAAGGCCTTCACCCACGGCGAACACATCGTCTTCAGCGCCAACCGGTTCGCGCCGCAGGCGGGAGCGGGCCGGCGGCTGCTGGCGCACGAGCTCGCGCACGTGGTGCAGCAGCGGCGCGGCGGCTCGACTCCCGTGCTCGATGCGCAAGCGCCGCACGAGCACGCCGCCGACGCGGCGGCCGGCGCGGTCGCTGCGGGACAGGCGCAGGTGAGCGTGGCCGGTGCCACCGGGGTCGGCGTTGCGCTCGACGAAGAAGAAGGCTGGAGCGCCAGCCTGCGGCGCAAGTACCGCGAGGCCAAGGAGGCGATCCCGCCCGAGTACCGCGACAAGATGCAAAAGGCCGCCGACATTGCCGCCGATGCGAGCGTCACAGTCCTGACTGCGCCGCTCGGTCCCCTGGCGATGTACGAGAGCTACGGCGCCGGCTCCGCCATGCTGCACGGCGCCCAGAAGGCCGCGGCCGGCGAGGCCGGGGCGACCGAAGAGATCAAGGGCTTCGTGCGCGACCAGGCGATGGAGCAGGTCGGCGTGGTCAAGGGCGTCGTCACGCAGGTCACCGAGGTGGTCGACACCGGCATGTGGTTCGGCAACGAGTACAACAAGGGCCGCGACGCCGTGGCCGAGACGGCGGGACCGAAGGGCAGCCTGCGCCACACGGTGGCCAAGAAGGCCATCGACATGACCGCCACGGTCCTCGGTCTGGGCGTGCTGCCGCAGATGGGCGAGGCCGACACCGCGGCCAAGGAGCTCGGCCTGGTGGACAAGACCGGGCAGGCCAGCCTCACCGCACCGATGTCCAGGGGGGCGGAGGCGGCCAGCGACTGGCTGGAGGAGAACGTCGGCGGCAAGCCAACGGACCCCTTCGTGTTCACGCCGCTGGAGCGCGGCGAGCTCAAGGGAGCCATCGGCAGCCAGGTGGCGCTGTCTTTCGTCGGCGCCACGGAGGTGAAGGTCGCGCTGGGCGTGATCGGCCTGGCGGGCTCGATCCGCAGCGTGGTCGAGACGGTGCGAGCCGACCCCAACGGCTTCTACAAGCAGCCCGCCTTCTGGTCAGGCGTGCTGACCGGCGTGCTCTCGGTGGTGGGGCTCGCCAACCTGAAGGCAGGCAAGAGGATCATCGACATGGCGATCCAGGGCGGCACGGTGCTCAGCGTCGTCCCGCACGTCTGGAAGCTGTACCAGGACTACTACGACCCCAAGGTCGCGGCGCTGCCCGAGCAAGAGCGGCACGAGGTCCTGGCGCAGGACTGGCAGGCGCTGCTTCGCGCCATGGCCGACGTGCTGATCGCCATCGCCCACGCAGGTGCCAATGGCAGGCCGACGCCCAGGCGCAAGGGCGGCCTCAACGAGAACGTCGGCGCGCCTCCGGGCTCGCCCGAAAGCCTGGCCAGCGGCAAGACGGGGGAGTCGACGACCGGCGGCGGGAAGACCGCGGACGCCGCGGGTGGCACGGGCGGCAAGGCCACCGGCGGCGTGGAAGGAACACCGGGCGGCGGCCCCGACCAGGCGCCGGTCAAGCAGCCGTCGGCCAGGACGCGCAAGAGCGCTGCCAAGAAGGCTGCGGCGGACGAGAAGGCAGCGGCCAAGCAGAACAAGTCCGCCGCGGGCAAGAAAGAGACGGCGGAGAAGGCCTTGCAGCGAGCGAAGAAGCTGGCGGAGAAGGCCGACGAAGCCCGCGCCGCCGCCGAGAAGAAGGCGCAGGAACACCAGGACAAACAGGCGCACGCCGAGGCGAAGAAGGACTCCCCGGCCAAGACGCAGCAGAAGGCGAAGACGCAGGAAGCCAATGCCAGGAAGCGGATGGGAGACGCCAAGGACAAGGCCGGCGCCGCCGATGCGGCAGCCAAGAAGGCGGACGCAGCCGCGAAGAAGGCGGCGGCCGATTCGAAGTCCGCCAAGGTCAAGGCCGACAGGGCCAAGGCCAAGGCCGACAAGAGCCGCGCCAGGGTCGAGGCCTTGAAGCCGCCTGTCGATCCCCAGACGGTGTTCGACCCCAACGACCCGGCCTTCGCCCCGGCGCCGGACGCCACGCTGGCGCCAAACCAGGAGCCGGTCGTGTGGGTCAGCTTCGAGCAGGGCCCGACGCGGGGCAGCTACGTCGTCGAAGGCGGCAAAGGTTTCGGCAAGGGGGAAGGCACCGCCATGCCCCTGAGCCATGCCACCGAAGCGGGCTTCCGCCCGTCCGGCACGCCGTTCGAGCCGCAGAAGATCGAGCCCGTGAAGATCAACGGGCGCCAGGTCGAATCCGCCGGCGCGGGCGGCGACAAGGGCAAGAAGTTCGTCAGCGCCACCGGGCGCGAACCCGAGGCCGTCAACAAGACGAGCATCCCGGCGGACGTGAGCGAGGCCGGGGCCTACCAGCACCACCTGCAGAACGGCGAGATCGGCATCCTGAGGCCACAGGGCTCCAACGCGCCGGGCGCGGATTCGATCACCGCGCAGGTGAAGTTCGATGCCAACGGCAGGCCGGTCAGCGCCAAGCTCTTGCTGAACGACGCGACCACGCCGACGGCAGGCAAGGGCCCCAAAGCCTCCCACACGAAGTGGGGGGAGGCGCTCAAGGCCGCCCTGGATCCGAACGCGCCCGCCGGCAGGAAGCTGGACCTCGGCGACCCGGCGCTGGAAGCCGTGATCCGCAAGGCCGCCGCCGATGGCGAGGTCTACATCCGCATCGTGCGGGTGGAGCCCACCCCGGCCGGGAAGCTGTCCGTCAAGACCAGTCCGAAGGAAACCTGGAAGCTCGGGCCGCTGAACATCCCCTTCCTGCGGCCGATGGTCGCGCCGCCCGAGCAGGAGCAAGGCGGCGAAGAAGGCAAGGCGGCGCCATGATCGACCACCTCGACACCCTGCTGCACCGGCTGTTTCGCAACAGCATCCCGGAGCTGACGTCGGACGGCCAGGTGCGGTTCCAGCCGCCGGACGAAGACTGGCGCTCGATCGTGACCGCCATCACCGATGCGGACGGCAACCCGGGCAACTCCCTCAACGTCTACCTGATCGACCTGCGCGAGAACCGGCGCCTGCGCACCAACGAGCGCGAGCGGATGGTGCAGGGCACCGACATCTTCGAGGTGCCGCCGGCACGCCGGGTGGACTGCCACTACCTGATCAGCGCCTGGAGCCCGGTGACGGTGAGCAGCGCCATCGACCCCACGGTCGACGAGCATGCCTTGCTCGCCGAGGCGGCCCGCGTGCTCGGCGCGCACGACGAGCTCGACCCGGTCGCCATCTACGGGCTGTCCAGCCCGCCACAGGCGCCACCGGGACCGCTCGCGGAACAACGCTTCCCGCTCACGCTGATGCCGGTGGAGGGCTTCCCCAAGTTCGCCGAGTTCTGGGGAACCATGGGCGACAAGAACCGCTGGAAGCCCTGCATCCACACGGTGATCACCGTGGCGCTGAACGAGCAGCCGGTGCGCGCCGGCCCGATGGTGACCACCACCTTCACCCGCACGCTGGTGCGCGGCCGGCCCGATACCGCGGACACGCGCTTCCACATCGGCGGGACCGTGCTCGACACGGCGGCGCCCCGCCAGCCGGTGCCGCTCGCGTGGGTCGAGTTGCTCGACACCGCCAACCAGCGCGTGAACTTCACCCGCGCCAATGCCGCCGGCCGCTTCGTGTTCGAAGAGGTGCGGCAGGGCGACTGGCGCCTGCGCGCCAGCGCCCCGCCGTTCGGCGTCTCACCCGTCCGCGACATCGCCGTGCCCGAGCCCACCGGGCACTACGACATCCCGTTCTGAACCGGCTTCACTGGAGAAACCGCCATGCCCGTCCAAGTTTCCTACCCCGGCGTGTACATCGACGAATTCACCCCCGGCGCGCCGATCCAGGGGGTCGGCACGAACACCGCTGCGTTCATCGGCATCGCGCAGGACGGCCCGCTCAACGAGCCCGTGAAGGTCACCTCCTGGGAGAACTTCCTCGCGCGCTTCGGCCGGCTCCCGGTGCAGGGCACCTATCTCTGGTACGCGGTGCGCGGCTATTACCAGAACGGCGGCCAGGTCTGCTACGTGGTGCGTGCGAGCAATGGCAGCTACCAGCGCATGACGCTCAACGACCGCACGGCGGCACCGGGCCGTCCACTGGTGGCCCTGCGGGCGCGGCAGCCCGGTGCACTCGGGATCGCGGTCACCGTCGCCGACGCGCCGCTGCTGACGAACGTCGCGGTGTACCGGCCCTCCGGCACGCTCGCCGCGCAAGCCCTCCAGAACGCGCTGGAGGTGACGCTCGGCGCCGATGGCGCTATCGTTGCGGCGAACGTCGCGAACCGGTTCAAGCCCGGCGACGAAGTGTCCTTCTCCAGCGGCACCGACCGGCGAGTGATCGCCAGCGTGGCCGGCGCGGTCGTGCGCTTCACGCTGCCCCTGAGCCAGGTGATCAACGCGGGCCAGACGATGCGCCTGGCGAACACCCCCAACAGTGCGCGCACCTTCCGGCTGCGCCCGCCCGGAGCCGGGCCGCTGCCCGCCGGCCAGCTCGTGCCCGGCACCATCCTGCGCTTCGCCCAAGGCGGCAGCGCCGACACGCAGGTGGTCGAGTCCGTGATGTCCGAAGTCCTCACCGAAGGCGCACA
This sequence comes from Ramlibacter sp., assembly GCA_028292105.1. Taxonomy (GTDB): domain Bacteria; phylum Pseudomonadota; class Gammaproteobacteria; order Burkholderiales; family Burkholderiaceae_C; genus Ramlibacter. The sequence continues at coordinate 7,843 of JAQGMY010000201.1, read as the reverse complement.
GGGCGGGCTCGCGCCCGTCACCTACCGCGTCACGCTGCGCTCCGGCCTGGCGATGCAGCTCGATCTCGATCCGGCGGCGGCCAATGCGCCCACCGCGAGCTCCAACGAGATCAACCTCACCATCACCCTGGGGGCGGTGAACATCGTGTACGACCGGCTCTCGATGGACCCGGCGCACCCGCGCTACGTCCTCGACATCCTCAATGGCGACCCCGGCGGCCTGCTGCTGGCGACGCAGGTGGAGCCGCCGCCCGCCAACAACGTGGCCAACTCGATCCCGCGCGCCGGCGCCGCGGCCGCACTGAACCCTGTCGCCAATGGCAGCGCCGAGGACCTGGCCACCCTGACCACGGGGCACTTCACCGCCGCGATCGAGACGCTGCGCGCGATCGACGACGTCAACTTCGTCGCGGTGCCCGATCGTCCCAGCGCCAACAACCAGCCCATGCTCACGGTGCAGCAGGCGCTGATCAGCCACTGCGAACTGATGGCGGATCGCTTCGCCGTGCTCGATTCGGACCCCGGCATCCCCCTGTTCGGCAACAACAGCTTCGTGCAGCAGCGCCGCGGGCTCGACTCGAGCCGCGGCTACGCCGCCCTGTACGGGCCCTGGCTGCGCGTGGTGCCCAGCAACGACGGCCCGCCGATCCTGGTGCCGCCGAGCGGACACGTCAGCGGGATCATCGCGCGCAGCGATGCCTCGCGCGGCGTGCACAAGGCGCCGGCCAACGAGATCGTCAATGGCGCGCTCGGCGTCGAACCGCGCATGAGCCTGGTCGACCAGGGACAACTGAACCTGCTTGGCATCAACATCGTCCAGGTGTTCCAGGACGGCGGCAGACCGGTGCTGTGGGGTGCGCGCACGACCGCCACCGACACGAACTGGCAGTACGTCAACATCCGCCGCCTGTTCCTCTACCTCGAAGAGTCGATCCAGGAGGGCATCCGCTGGGCCGTGTTCGAGCCGAACAACCTGGCGCTTTGGCAGAAGCTCAAGCGCACCCTCACCGACTTCCTGATGCGCGCCTGGCGCGACGGCGCGCTCTTCGGCGCCAAGGCGGAAGACGCGTTCTACGTCCGCATCGACGAGATCCTCAATCCGTTCTCCGAGCAGCAGCTCGGGCGGCTGCACATCGAGGTGGGCGTGCGTCCCAGCTACCCGGCGGAGTTCATCGTCGTCCGCATCGGCATCTGGGACGGCGGCTCCGAAGTGAGTGAAACCTGACGCCCCGACTCCACCGAAACCGAAAGGCCCGCCATGGCAACCCGCAAGGACCCCTTCGTCAATTTCAACTTCCTGGTCGAGATCGACGGCATCACCCGCGCCGCTTTCCACGAAGCGGGCGGCCTCGACTCGTCGGTGGAAGTCATCGAGCATCGCGAGGGCGGCGAGAACATCACCACCCGCAAGCTGCCCGGCCAGGTCAAGTTCTCCGCCATCAGCCTGAAATGGGGCATGAGCGACGACACCGACCTGTACGCGTGGCACCGCATGTGGGTGACCGGCGATCCCGCCGCACCCCGCAAGAACGGCTCCATCGTGCTGCTGGACCGCCAGGGCCAGGAGAAGGCGCGCTGGAATTTCTTCAACGCCTGGCCTTCGAAGTGGACCGGCCCGAGCTTCAACGCCGAGGCCAACGACATCGCCATCGAGACCCTCGAGCTCGCCCACGAGGGCCTGGTGCGCGCCTGATCCCCTCCATTGCCTTCCCTCCGGAGAACGCCATGTTCCAGACCGAATACGAATTCACCCTGCCCTGCGGCTTCCTCGACGCCGACGGCTCGCTGCACCGCGACGGCGTCATGCGCCGCGCCACCGCGGCCGACGAGATCCTGCCGCTGAAGGACCCTCGCGTGCAGGGCAACGAAGCCTACGTCGTGATCATCCTGCTGTCGCGGGTGATCACTCGCCTGGGCAGCGTGCCGCAAGTCAATCCCAAGGTGGTCGAGAACTTCTTCGCCACAGACCTGGCCTACCTGCAGGACCTCTACAACCGGGTGAACCAGCTCGCCGACGACGGCCAGGCGTGCGTGCACTGTGGACGCAGCGGAGAACGCGGCGCGGCCGCCGGGGGGCTGCGCCCGGGGGAGTGGTCGGCTACCCCCTCGCTCAATTGACCGAGGAGGTGGCCTACATCGCGTACCACTTCCACTGGCCCATGCAAGCCATCTTTGACCTGGAGCATCGCGACCGCCGCCAATGGGTCGCGCAGATCGCTGGCCTCAACCAGCGCGCCAATGAAGCCTGAACCGGAGCCATGCCATGCAACGCCGTCCACGTTCCCTGGTGACCGCCCGACCCGCGATGCGGCGGCCGACACTGCTGCTGGCCGGTCGCATCGACGCACTGCGCCGGCGCCTGCGCGCGCACGGGCGGACGGCTTCGGCAAACGGGCGGCGTTTCGCGGCCCTGCCCCCCATCGAGCGCGTGATGCGGCGGCTGGCGGTCGCGGCGGCACACACGGCCGTCACGCGGGTGCATGTGCACCAGGCATTCTCGGCCAGCAGCCACTGGACGCTCCGGCAGGTGCGTGCGCAGCGCGGACCGGTGCGCTCACCAGCTACGTTCGTGCGATCCGAAGTGCTGCGGGAGCGGCTTGTGCAGCAACGCCATCTGCTGCGCGAACGGGTGGAACGACGCGATGCGATGCCGGTCACGCATCTCAGCCTGCACGCCCCGGCCATCACGCGCGTCGAGCAGCGGCAGGTGTTCCCGCGGGTGCAGCTCACGCTGCTGCGCGCCGGGCTGGCGGCGTCCCCCGCGCAGATGCGCGAGCCCGCGGACACCGAGCCCGGGATGCGAGCCGCAGCACGCACGCAGGCGCCCGCCGTCACCAGGGATCCGGCACCGCCGGCGCTCGCGCCGCACGAGCTCTCGCGCATCACCGACCACGTCGTGCACGCCCTCGACCGCCGAGCGCTGTCGTGGCGCGAACGCAGCGGCCGCATCTGAGGACCCCGCCATGAGCCTCGAAAAAGCCGCCGTGACCAACACCGTGACCGGCGAGACCGTGCCGGTGCAGTTCAATCCCGAGGAGTACGTGCTGCAGCGGGACATCAACTACGCGCAGGCGGCAGTCCCGGGCTTGTCGGCGCCCATCCTGCAGTTCATGCACGGCACCCTGCAGACGCTGCAGATGGAACTGTTCCTCGATGCGTACGAGCAGCACAAGGCCGGCAGCGCGACCGTGAACACGGCGCAATCGGACGTGCGGCTGCTCACCCGGCGCATCACCGACCTGATGGCGATCCAGCCGGCCACCCATGCGCCGCCGGTGCTGCTGTTCACCTGGGGATCGCTGGCCTTCACCTGCGTGCTGGCGAGCTGCACGCAGCGCTTCACCATGTTCCTGCCGGAGGGGATCCCGGTGCGCGCGCGGCTCTCGGTCACCTTCAACGAGTACCGCAACACGGACCTCGAGGCCAAGGAGATCAAGCGCGAGACCAGCAACTACCCGAAACGCCACGTGGTCACGCAGGGCGAGTCGCTGTCGTCGATTTCGGCGGCGGAATACGCCGACCCGCGGCTGTGGCGCGTGATCGCGATCGCCAACCGGCTGCAGGCTGCGCGCAAGCTGCCCGCGGGCCTGAAGCTGCTGCTGCCCAACCTGCCGTACCGCGACCCCGAGTCCGGCCGGATCTACTCCTGAGCCCGCCATGGACCGCGCCCGCTTCGCCCCCGAGTTCAGCGTGATGCTGGGCGGCCAGCCGATCCCGGCGGAACTGCGGGCCTCGATCCAGGGCGTGCGCTGCCAGACCGGCTACGAGGGACTCGACGAAGTGGAACTCACCATCGCCAACGAGAAGCTGCGATGGCTGGACAGCCCGATGTTCCAGCTGGACACGTCGCTGACCCTGAAGCTCGGTTATGCACCGGACCCGCTCGTGCAGGTGTTCGACGGCGAGCTGGTCGCCCGCGGCGCCACCTTCCCCTCGGGCAGCGTGCCCACGATGACGGTGACCGCGCACGACCGGCGGCACCGCATGAGCGGCGGCAAGAAGGTGCGCTGGTTCGCCATCCCGCTGCCCTGCCCGGGCAACCTGCCGCTGCCGGACATCGCCACCGCCAGCATCGTGGCGCTGGAGAACCTGCTGATCCCGATCTTCGACCCGGTCGGCGCCGCGCTCTCCATCCTGCTCGGTGGCGTGGACGCGTTCGTCGCGGTCACCGACCCCGGGTCGGCCCAGAAGGTGATCCGCAAGCAGGACAACGAGAGCGACTACGACTTCCTCGACCGGCTGGCCGCACAGAACGGGTGGGACCTGCTGGTCGAGCACGACGGGCCGGTCGGCGGTCACGCGCTGCGCTTCAGCTCCTCGCTCGACAACCTGAGCGCCCGCTTCACCTTCGGCTACGGGCGCTCGCTGATCGACTTCTCGCCGCGCCTGTCCAAGGTGGGCCAGGTGCTTTCGGTCGGCGGGTTCGTCTGGATCCCGGCGATCAAGACCACGCTGACCGTGACGCTGGGATTCGACTGGGACCGCATGAGCCTGACGCTCTCGATCACGCCCGGCGTGGTGCCGATCGGCATGCAGCCGGGCGACTACATGATCGAGGAGCCGCTGACCGCCGTGTCCATCCCGCGCAAGCTGGTGTCGGAGCTGATCCCGCGCCTGAACAAGCGCCTCACAGCCAGCGGCACCGTGATCGGCGAGCCCACGCTGCGCGCTGGCGACGTCGTGCGCATCGAAGGCGTCGGCGAGGAGTTCGGCGGCCTGTACCGGGCCACGTCGGTCACCCACACCCTCGACGGCGGCGGCTTCCGCACCACGTTCGGGGCCCGCAAGGAAGTCTGGTTCGGCTCGATCCCGCTCGCCGACCAGGGCGCCGTTCCGGTGCGCCTTTCGTTCTGAGCAAAGCATTCACACCAAGGACAACAGCATGGCCGACGAAGCAATCCAGTTCGGACTCACGCAGGACTTCCGCGCGGGCAATCCGCCACCCACCGACAAGAAGATCTTCGGGGTCTCGGTGGCCACCGTCATCAGCAACTTCGACTGCACGGGCGAGGCGCGCGTGATGCTGATGCTGCCCTGGCTGCCGGGGTTCACGCCCTGGGCCCGCATCGCCTCGCCGATGGCGGGCATGGGCCGCGGCACCTACTTCATCCCGCAACCGGGCGACGAGGTGCTCGTGGCCTTCAATCACGGCGACGTGCGCGAGCCCTACGTGCTGGGCACCTGCTGGAACACCGTGGACAAGCCGCCCGCGCTGGCGCCCACCGACCCGGTCACCAAGCGCAAGATCCGCACGCCGCTCGGGCACGAGCTGAGTTTCGACGAGGTCGCGCAGTCCGTGACCCTCAGCTCCAACCTGATGTCCACCGTGACGCTGGACCCGGAGAAGGCCGAACTGAGCACCCCGCTGGCGACCGTCACCGTCGACAAGGCGGGGGGCGTGACCATCAAGGCCGCCACCAAGATCACGCTCGAGGCGCCGGTCATCGAGATCAAGGCCAAGATGCTGCTCACCGCGGAGAGCAGCGGCTCGGCCACCTTCAAGGCCAACGGCACCTGCGCCCTCAAGGGCGGCATGGTCAACATCAACTGAGGAGCGCGCCATGCCCGCCGCCGCCCGCCAGTTCGATCCAACCAACCACCCCGGCCTGATCCTGCAGGGTTCGCCCGACGTGCGCATCGAGAACCTCGCCGCCGCCCGCGTCGGCGACATGCACGCCTGCCTGCTGCCGCCGACGGCGGGACCCCACCCGCCAAGCAACATCGCCAAGGGCTCGCTCACGGTGCTGATCAACGGAAAGATGGCTGCGCGCCAGCTGGACACCGTGGGGTGCGGTGCGCAGATCATCAAGGGCGCGCTCAAGGTCTCGATCGGGAACTGACATGGGCACCGAACCGCTCCCCGCCGAAGCCAAGGCCTTCCTGGGCCGCGGGCTGGCGTTCCCCGTCGGCGTGGACGCGTCGGGACGCGTGGCGATGGCGGAGTACGAGCAGGACATCCGCGAGGCGATCCGCATCGTGCTCGACACCGACCCCGGCGAGCGCGTCATGCGGCCCGAGTTCGGCGCCGGGCTGCGCGCCCTGGTGTTCGAGCCGATCAACACCCACACGCTGGCGCTCGCCAGGCACCGCGTCGAGCAGGCGCTGGTGGTCTGGGAGCCGCGGATCGACAGCATCACCGTGCGTGCCGACGCCCGGCCGGCGCAGGGCCTCGTCACGCTGGAGGTGCGCTACCGCGTGCGCACCACCAACACTTTCTACAACCTGGTGTACCCGTTCTACGTGCAGGAGGGACGCGCGCCATGAACTGCCCCGCGCGCCCGCCGCTCCTGTATCCGGATGACGCCGCCGCCGTGTCGCGCGCGCTCGCGGACAACCGCCGCGGCTATACGCCGGAGTGGCGCGCACCGCGCGGGAGCGACGACGCGGGGCTGGTGATCCACGAGATCTTCGCCCGCTACCTGGAGATCCAGGGCGCCGGCGTGAACGCCGCGCCCCTGCGCTTGCAGCTGGAGTTCCTGTCGATGCTGGGCGGCAACGTGCTGGCGGCGCAACCGGCGCGGGTGCCACTCGTGTTCCGGCTGCTCTCGACGGCCACCAGCGATGCGACCGTGCCGCAGGGCACGCGGGTCGCCGCCGTGCTGCCGCCGCCGGCGCCGTCACTCGCCAGCGAAGGGCCGCCGGTGCGCAGCCCGCCGCCCGAGTTCTCGACCGAGCAGGAGTTCACGGCGATGCGCGGCACGCTGGCGGCCTTGTACTCGATCGATCCCGGGGCCGACATCCATGCGGACCATCTCGCGTCGGGCGGCAGCGGGCTGGCCGTATTCGACCGCATGCAGCCGGTGCCGCATCGGCTGTACCTCGGCCATGCGACGCTGTTCCAGCTCGCCGGGACGGCGCAGATCATCCTGAGCTTCGACTTCGCGAGCCCGCGCGCAACCGACGCCATCCACGCGCAGCGCCCGCTGCTGCTGGACTGGGAGTACCTGAGCGTCGACGGCTGGCAGCCGCTCACGGTGGTGGAGGACACGACGCAGCGCTTCACGCAGGACGGCAAGGTGGTGCTCGCCAAGTTCCATGGCCCGGACAGCAAGCCGGACCGGATCGCCGGGCGCGATAGCTGCTGGATCCGGGGCACGGTGTCCGACCGTGTTCCGGGCGCGCGCATCGCCAGCGCCGCGGCCGGCTACCTGGTGGAGTACGTTCCGGTCACGCCGCCGGTGCCGGTGCAGCCCGGCCAGCAGGTGATCGCGCAAGGCGGCAGCGCTTCGAGCACGGTGCTGGCCGCCGGGGAGGGGCGGCTGGTGCTGGCCAGCCCGCTGCTTGGCGCCGCGCCGGGGAACAAGCTGCGGCGGGGCGGCACCGAGCTCGGCATCCTGAAGAGTTCGCCGCACGACTGGCGCCTGCCGGTGGAAAGCGCGCGCGACCTGCTGCCCGGCGACGTGGTGACGGTCGATGGAACGCAGCGCGTCCGGGTGGTGCTCACGGACGAGACGGCGCTGTTCCTGCAACAGCCGCTGGAAGATGCCCAGCCCGGCCTGACGGTCGAACTCGCCGACGCGCTGCCGCCGCTGCGGCCCGAAGGGGCGGATGCCGCGGGTGCGCTGCCCCAGGTGGACGTGGTGCGCGTGCGGGTGGGCTTCGGCAAGAGCGACCTGCCGCTGGACAGCGCCTACGTCGACACGGCCGCGGCCGACATCAGCAAGGAGTTCTTCCTGTTCGGCGAGCAGCCGGCGCGCTTCGCGAGTTTCTACGCCGCCTGCAAGGATGCGTTCAGCCGCGACGGCGCCCGTGTCGAGGTGGCGTTCACCTTCAACCAGGCCGGCACGGGCAGTGCGCAGGTGCAGGCGGAATTCTTCAACGGCACCCGCTGGCAGGCGCTGGG
>JAQGMY010000190.1 GCA_028292105.1 Ramlibacter sp. | reverse complement strand
TGCTGGTCAGCGAGAAATTCGAGCGCTTCGACGCCGTCTTCTCGGGAGCGGGCGACACGCTGTCGGCGGCACTGGCCGCACTCGTGGCCGGCGGCGCCGACCTGCCGACCGCCGCCAGCGAGGCGCTCGCCTATCTGGACCGCTGCCTGGACGGCGGCTTCCGGCCCGGCATGGGGCACGTCGTGCCCGACCGGCTGTTCTGGGCGCAGCCCGACGCGGACGATGTTGACGACGACGCCGCATCGGCCCTCCCCGGCTTCGACCTTCCCTCGCATGACACCAAACACTGAAGGCGCCAACGGCGCCGACCGCAACCAGCAACTGTTCGACCGCGCCCGCGCGCTGATCCCCGGCGGCGTGAACTCGCCGGTGCGGGCCTTCCGCGCCGTCGGCGGCACGCCCCGCTTCGTGCAGCGCGCCCAGGGCGCCTACTTCTGGGACGCCAACGGCAGCCGCTGCATCGACTACATCGGCTCCTGGGGGCCGATGATCCTGGGCCACGGCCCCCCGCGGGTGGTGGAGGCGGTGCAACGCGCCGTGCTCGACGGCTTCTCCTACGGCGCGCCGACCGAGCGCGAAGTGGAACTGGCCGAAGAAATCGTCAAGCACCTGCCTTCGGTGGAGATGGTGCGGCTGGTGAGCTCCGGCACGGAAGCGGCGATGAGCGCGATCCGCCTGGCGCGCGGCGCCACCGGCCGCAACCACATCATCAAGTTCGAAGGCTGCTATCACGGACACGCGGATGCGCTACTGGTGAAGGCCGGCTCCGGGCTCGCCACCTTCGGCCATCCGACCAGCGCGGGCGTGCCCGCCGACGTGGTCAAGCACACCCTGGTCCTGGAATACAACAACATCGAGCAGCTGGAAGAGGCTTTCGCCGCGCACGGCGGCGACCTCGCCTGCCTGATCATCGAGCCAATCGCCGGCAACATGAACTTCGTGCGCGCCAGCGTGCCCTTCATGAAGCGTGCCCGTGAGCTGTGCACGCAGCACGGCGCCCTGCTGGTGTTCGACGAGGTGATGACCGGTTTCCGGGTCGGCCTCGGTGGCGCCCAGGGGGTGTACCGCCAGGCCTTGCCGGGCTTCGCCCCGGACATCACGGTGCTGGGCAAGGTGATCGGCGGCGGCATGCCGCTGGCGGCCTTCGGCGGCCCGCGCGCCCTGATGGAGAAACTGGCGCCGCTGGGGCCCGTCTACCAGGCGGGCACGCTCTCGGGCAACCCGGTGGCGACGGCCTGTGGCCTGGCAACCCTGCGCGAGATCGCGCAGCCGGGGTTCTACGAGGCCCTGGGCAAGCGCACGCAGCTGCTGGTCGATGGCCTCACCGGTGCGGCGAAGCAGGCGGGTTTGCCGTTCGCAGCGGATTGCGAGGGCGGCATGTTCGGCTTCTTCCTGCTGCCGGAACTGCCGCAGGACTATGCGGCGGTGATGAAGAGCGACACGGCGAAATTCGCGCGGCTGTTCCATGGCCTGCTCGATCGCGGCGTGTACATCGCGCCCGCGCTGTACGAAGCGGGGTTCGTGAGCTCGGCGCACAGCGACGAAGACATCGCGGCAACCGTGGCCGCGGCGCGCGAAGTTTTCGCCGGGCTCTGACCGTCTCCCGGGGTGGTTCCCGGGCAGGCGGGAACCCAGCGCTCCCAAGACAAAGCGGCCCGCGGGCCGCTTCTTCAATGCTCTGGATCCCCGCCTCCGCGCGGATGCCGGGATTTCGTAGGGTGTGCGGCGCAGCCGCGCACCGCGGCCTTCAATGCCGGAAGTGCCGCACCCCGGAAAACACCATCGCCACCCCGCGCTCGTCCGCCGCGGCGATCACTTCCGGGTCCCGCATCGAGCCGCCCGGCTGGATCACGCAGCTCGCGCCCGCATCCACCACCACATCGAGTCCATCGCGGAAGGGGAAGAAGGCGTCGCTTGCCACCACCGTGCCCTGCAACGACAGCTTGGCATGCTGCGCCTTGATGCTGGCGATGCGGGCCGAGTCCAGGCGGCTCATCTGGCCGGCGCCGACGCCCATCGTCATGCCGTCCTTGCAGAACACGATGGCGTTCGACTTCACGTACTTCGCCACCTTCCAGGCGAACAGCAGGTCCTGCAGTTCCTGCGGCGACGGTTGCTTGCGCGTCACCACCTTCAGGTCGGACAGCTGCAGCTCGTGGTTGTCCGCGGTCTGCATCAACAGGCCGGAGCCGACCCGCTTCACGTCCATGAAGTTCTGCCCCTTGTCCCAGGGCCGCGCGCCGCCGGGCGGCAGCGCGATCTTCAGCAGGCGCACGTTGGCCTTGCCCGCGAACGCCGCCAGCGCCTCCGGGGTGAACTCGGGCGCCATCAGCACCTCGACGAACTGCTTGGCCACCTGCTGCGCCGCCGGCCCGTCGAGCGGCCGGTTGAAGGCGATGATGCCGCCGAAGGCGGAGGTCGGGTCGGTCTGGAAGGCCTTGCTGTAGGCCTCCAGCGGGTCCTTGCCGAGCGCCACGCCGCAGGGATTGGCGTGCTTCACGATCACGCAGGCGGGCGTCTCGAAGCCCTTGACGCATTCCCAGGCCGCGTCGGCATCGGCAATGTTGTTGTACGAGAGCTCCTTGCCGTGCAGCTGCTGCGCCGTCACCAGCGACCCGGGCGCTGGATACAGGTCCCGATAGAAAGCCGCCTGCTGGTGCGGGTTCTCGCCGTAGCGCAGTTCCTGCAGCTTGACGAAGCGGCCGTTCGCCTGCGCCGGAAACAGGCCCTGCGAGCCATCCTCGCGCAGGCTGGACAGGTAGTCGCTGATCGCCGCGTCGTAGTTGCTGATGCGGTTGAACGCGGCCACCGACAGGGCGAACTTCGTCTGGTCGGAAACCTTGCCGCCGGCCTTGAGCTCCTCGATCACCTGCGGATACTGGGACGCGTCGGTCAGCACCGCGACGTCCTTCCAGTTCTTGGCGGCGCTGCGCACCATTGCGGGCCCGCCGATGTCGATGTTCTCGATCGCGTCTTCCAGCGTGCAGCCCGGCTTGGCCACCGTGGCTTCGAAGGGGTAGAGATTCACCACCAGCACGTCGATGGTGGCTATGCCGTGCTGCTCCAGGGCCGCCATGTGCTCGGGCAGGTCGCGCCGCGCCAGCAGGCCGCCGTGCACCTTCGGGTGCAGGGTCTTGACCCGGCCATCGAGCATCTCGGGAAAGCCGGTGTGGTCCGCGACTTCGGTCACGGGCAGGCCGGCGTCGGCCAGCAGCCTGGCGGTACCGCCGGTGGAAAGCAGGCGGATGCCGATGCCATGGAGGGCTTGCGCCAGCTCCACGATGCCGGTCTTGTCGGAAACAGATAGCAGGGCGTTCATGTTCAGTTGGGGACGGACGGCGCGGCATTCCGCTGCTGGCCTGTCCCCCAATTACTTTAAGAGTTTGTGTTCCATCAGTTTCTTGCGCAGCGTGTTGCGGTTCAGGCCCAGCCACTCCGCGGCACGCGACTGGTTGTTCTCGGCCTTGGCCATTACCACTTCGAGCAGCGGCTTTTCCACCGCCTTCACCAGCATCTCGTACATGCCGTCGGGCTCGGTGCCCCGCAGGTCACGGAAGTAGCCCTCCAGGCTGGTTCGCACGCATTCTTCGATATGTTTTTTACTCATGCGTCACTTTCGACAATTTCCTGCGGCCGCGCGTCTTGCGCCGCGGCCGGCAGGCGGTCCATGCGCGTGGCGAGTTCATCGAAGAACCCGGCCACGGCCTGGAGTTGGGCATCGCTCTCCTCGATGCGGTTCATCCCTGCACGGAAGCCCTCACTTCCGGGCAGACCCCTCACGTACCAGCCGATGTGCTTGCGCGCACTGCGCACACCCGTGAACTCTCCATAAAGCGTGTAGTGATCGTCCAGGTGCGCCAGCAAGGCGCGCCGGACTTCGGCCACCAGCGGTGGCGCAAGGTGCGTGCCGGTCGCCAGGAACTGCACGATCTCGCGAAAGATCCATGGCGCGCCCTGCGCCGCCCGCCCGATCATGACGGCATCGGCTCCGGTCGCAGCCAGCACGTCCCGCGCCTTTTCCGGCGACGTGATGTCGCCGTTGGCGACCACCGGGATCCGCACCGCCTGCTTCACGGCGGCAATCGTCTGGTATTCGGCATGGCCGCCATAGCCCTGCTCGCGCGTGCGGCCGTGCAGCGTCAGCATCTGGATGCCGGCGGCCTCGAAGGCGCGGGCCAGCACCAGCGCATTGCGATGCTCCTGCGACCAGCCGGTGCGCATCTTCAGCGTGACCGGCACGCCGTGCGGCGCACACGCCCGCACCACGGCGTCGGCGATGGCCACCGCGAGCGGCTCGTCCTGCATCAGCGCGGACCCGGCCCATTTGTTGCACACCTTCTTGGCCGGGCAACCCATGTTGATGTCGATGATCTGGGCGCCGCGCTCGATGTTGTAGACGGCCGCTTCCGCCATCGACTGCGCGTCCGTGCCGGCGATCTGCACCGCCACCGGCCCGGGCTCGCCGTCATGGTTGGCACGGCGCGAGGTCTTCAGGCTGTTCCACAGTTCCTTGCGCGAGGTCACCATCTCGCTGACCGCGTAGCCGGCGCCGAAGGCACGGCACAACTGGCGAAACGGCCGATCGGTGACACCCGCCATCGGCGCCACGAACACGCGGTTCGGGAGTACGTAGGGGCCGATGTTCATGGATGGGAGGGGGGAAACGCGGTGCCGAAAAAAGAGGCACGATTCTAGTCCCGCCGCATTTCAGCGCTTGAAATGTGGACTGCGGCTGAAGCCGGCAGGGCGAGGCGGTGCCGCTGCCGTAACATGCGCCCGCATGCAAGCCTGGATCGAACCTCTGCTGGCGTTGCTGGCACTGCCCCGTTACGGGCTCAGCACCCTCTTCGCCGCCGCCTTCGTTTCGGCGACGCTGCTGCCGGTCGGCTCCGAACCGGCCCTGTTCGGCCTGCTCAAGCTGAATCCGGACATTTTCTGGAGCGCGGTCCTGGTGGCGACGGCGGGCAACACCCTGGGCGGCATGCTGGACTGGTGGCTGGGCCGCAAGGCGCACGAGGTCGCCGACAAGTACCACCGCTCCCCCATGCACCTGAAGGCGCTGGACTTCCTGCAGCGGCTGGGTCCCAAGGCTTGCCTGCTGGCCTGGCTGCCGGTCGTCGGCGATCCGCTTTGCGCGGTGGCGGGCTGGCTGCGATTGCCCTTCTGGCCGTGCACCGGCTACATGCTGGTCGGCAAGTTCCTTCGCTACCTGTTCATGACCAGCGCGTTGCTCTGGGCCTTCCCGCACTGAGCCGCCTCTTCGTCGAGGTCCACCGCCACGGCCGGCAAGCCAACCGCGAAGGCCATGGCGACCAGCACGGCATAGAGGCCGAGCTCGTAGCAACGCAAGGCGCGCTGCCGCAGGCGCAGGGAGAGGCGGGGGCGGACGGTCATGGCAGGCCTTTCAGGAGGCTGCCATGGTGGATCGCGCAGGCCTGGATTGCAGTGAGATGTTCACCGCGATCGGTGGCAATCAGCGCCGCGCCGCCGCCTGGAATTGCGCGTCAGCCAGCAGCATGCCGACCAGCTCGCGATACAGCAGCTGGTAGCGGTTGACGGCCATCGGCACGGCTTCGATCCCGACGAAGCCGGATTGCCATTCCGAGCGAGCGCGCAGTTCCTTGTCGTACACGGCGGCTCCCGAGCGCGTGAGCACGAAGCGCGCCGCGACGGTGGCATGGGAAGTGCCGGTCGGAACCTCGATCTGGCTGTCGGTCAGCTGCCCGGACAGCACGAGCGGCGATTCGGGGTCGAGCAAGCCGGCTGCGCGCAGGTCGCCGCCGAGGGCTTCCTTGAGGTAGGCGGCAAAGGAATTGCCGTACGGCGAGTGCAGCGTGTTGGAGCGGATGGAGATCTTCTGGTCCATCCCGGCGGGCTTGCCGGGGGCCAGCTTGAAGTCGCCGAGCGCCAGCGGCGGGGTCCGGGCGGCGCGCGCCTTGACGATGTTGTCGGTGCTGGGCACCGGCGCGCCCAGCGGTGCGATCGCGCAGCCTCCCAGCGCGACCAGGACCGCGAAGCACGCGCCCAGGCAAGCCCGGCGCCGCATCGGCCTACTTGAATTCGGCATCGCCGGACAAGTCGAACAGCACGGTCGACATGACCTGCCGCACCATCACGCGCACGGCGTCGTCGATGCTGCTGGCCTTGTAGGTGTTGGCCGGCGCGCTCGACGCTCCCACCGTGGTGTGGATCGCATGCCTGGCCGTCTTCACCACCGGCTTGCTGGCGCCGGGAGCAAGGTAGCTCACCGTGCAGACATAGCCGTCGGTCACCTGCTGGCCCGCCGCACCGAAGGTCATGCCGGCCAGGAAGCCCTTGGCGAAAGCATCGTCGGACAGCGGGATGTTGTTCAAGGTCACGCTCAGCACGCCGGCGTCCGGGGCGGGCACGTCTCTCACCTCGGAGAACAGGCCGGTGGCCTTCACGTTGTCCGTGATGATCTGCTTGAGCGCGCCGGTGGCCCGCGCGTTGCTCACGCCCTTGGTCTGGAACTCCACCAGCACTTGCACCGGCTTGGCCGGCGTGCGCCTGGCAAAGGCGGACGGCGGGACGTCCTTGGTGGCGCCATCGACGTAGTGCACCGCGCAGCCGGTGAGCAGCGCACTGCCGGCGACGAGAGCAGAGGTGAAACAGGCACGCAGCAGCCGCGCCGCGGAATGGACACGAGACATGGAAACCCCCTCGGATGCTTGTTGGTATGGCCGATGCTTGCCCGGCCTCCCGGCCGGCAGGTCGGCGAAATCTACCAACAGCCGCGCCGCTGCTCAAGGTTCAGCGCAGCAATCGTGGCGCGGGAACGACGCCCCGCGCCGAAGCATCAGACGTTGAACAGGAAGTTCATCACATCGCCGTCCTTGACGATGTATTCCTTGCCTTCGCTGCGCATCTTTCCCGCATCCTTGGCGCCCTGCTCGCCCTTGAACGCGATGAAGTCGTCGAAGGCGATGGTCTGGACCCGGATGAACCCGCGTTCGAAGTCGGTGTGGATCACGCCGGCGGCCTGGGGGCCGGTGGCGCCGATCGGCACGGTCCAGGCGCGCACTTCCTTCACGCCGGCGGTGAAGTAGGTCTGCAGCCCCAGCAGCTTGAAGGCGGCGCGGATCAGGCGGTTCAGGCCCGGCTCGTCCTGGCCGATCTCGGCCAGGAACATGGCCTTGTCCTCTTCCGCCATCTCGGCGATCTCGGCCTCGATCTTGGCGCAGATGGCCACCACCGGGGCGTTCTGCGTGGCGGCGTATTCGCGCAGCCGATCGAGGTGCGGGTTGTTCTCGAAACCGTTTTCATCGACGTTGCCGACGAACATCGCCGGCTTGGCGGTGATCAGGCACAGTGGCTTGAGCAGCTCCTTCTCGTCCGGGGTGAGCTTCATGCTGCGCACCGCCCGGCCTTCGTTCAGCGCGGCCTGCACCCGGGGCAGCAGCGCCACGACCTTGGCCGCTTCCTTGTCGCCTGAGCGGGCCGCCTTGGATTGCCGGTGCAGCGTCTTGTCGACCGTGCCCAGGTCGGCCAGGCACAGCTCGGTCTGGATCACCTCGATGTCGTTCACCGGATCGACCCGGCCCGCGACGTGGATCACGTTCGGGTCCTCGAAGCAGCGCACCACGTTCACCACCGCGTCGGTCTCGCGGATGTGGGCCAGGAACTGGTTGCCCAGGCCTTCGCCCTTGCTGGCGCCGGCGACCAGGCCCGCGATATCGACAAACTCGACAATGGCTGGCACGATGCGCTCGGGCTTGACGATGTCCGCGAGCGCGGTGAGCCGGGGGTCTGGCAGTTCCACGATGCCGACGTTCGGCTCGATGGTGCAGAACGGATAGTTCTCGGCGGCGATTCCGGCCTTGGTCAAGGCATTGAACAAGGTGGATTTGCCCACGTTGGGGAGACCCACGATCCCGCACTTCAAACTCATGTCAGTTCCCGCAAACGAAGCCGGAAAGTGTATGCGATGGCCCGCCGCCGGGCGCTTCGCCGCCGGCTTGGCCCTGATGCTCGCCTGCTTTGCGGCGCCGTCGAGGGCGCAGGTGCTGGCCACCGAAGTGCTGCAGCTGCGCGACAACGCTGCCAGCCTGGACGCGTCCAGGTGGGCCAGGGTCTGGGTCGATCCCCGCGGCGACACCCCGATCGAGCAGGTTGCGCCCATGGCCGCCACCGCCGCCTTCCAGCCGCCGCCCGGCGGCGTCATCGCACAGTCGCGCGACGACGGGGCGCTGTGGCTGCACCTGCGCCTGCGGCGGGACCCGCAGGGCCGGCAGGAATGGCTGCTGGCCGTCCCCATCACCGTCGTCGACCTGGTCACGGTCTACCAGCGTGAAGCAGGCGCGTGGCGATCGGAGAGCGCCGGCGACACCCTGGCCGTGAGCGGCTGGCCGGAGCGGGGCCGCGATCCGGTGTTCCGGCTCGACCTGCCCGGCGGCGAAACCCGCGAGGTCTTCGTGCGCATCCGGCATGCCACCGCCGGCAAGTTCCCGGTCGACCTGACGACGTCGGCGCACCACGGCGAGCAGGTGCAGCTGGACTACCTGTGGCTGGGCGCCACTTTCGGCGCCATGCTGCTGCTGATCCTGGGCTGCCTGGCCAAGGGCTGGGTCTACCGCGATCCCGAATTCGGCTGGTACGCGATGTATGCCGGCCTCACCACGCTGGCCGTCGCCTCGTACACCGGTGTCGCGCCCCACCTCCTGTGGCCCGGCTTCGGGCTGCTGCTGGACTCCATCACGCCGATGCTGGCTTGCGCTGCCGCCGGTGCGGCCTTGCTGTTCGTGCGCAACATGCTGGGCTTGCGCCGGCGCCTCCCGATCCAGGCCAGGCTGACCTTCGCCGTCGGCGCCGCGGGCCTGCTGGTGGCGCTGGTGCCGGCGCTCGCCCCCAAGCACGTCTACGTGCCACTGGTGGGCGCCTACATCACGCTGTCCACCGTCATGTCCGTGCTGGTGTCCGGCTTTGCCTGGTGGCGCGGCGACCCGGTGGCCAAGTGGGTGTTCGCCGCGCAGTTCCCGATGGTGGCCTCCGTGCTCGCCAACATGTTCCGCACCCTCGGCTGGGCCGCCGACATGCCTTACGTGTCGCAGTTCTTCATCGTCGCGGCACTGGCCGTCGAAGTGCCCCTGCTGCTGGTGGCGCTGTTCATGCGCTCGCGCGACCGCCACGGCGCCGAGGTGCGGGAGCAGGCGCTGTCCACCCAGGACGCCCTGACCGGGCTGCTGGCGCAGCACCTGTTTCGCGACCGCCTGCGGCAGGTGGTGGTGCGCTATCGCCGCGACGGCGAGAGCTCGGCGATCATGTACATCGACCTGGTCAACCACGGCCGGATCCGCGAGCTGTTCGGCAGCGCCATCGCCGAACAGAGCCTGCTGCGCAGCGTGATCAAGCTGCGCCGCCTGCTGCGGGACGTGGACACGGTCGCGCGCGTCGGCGAGGCCCGGTTCGGCGTCGTCCTGGAAGGCGCATCCGCCCGTTCCTCGGTGACCGAGCGCGCCGCCCGGCTGATCGCCGCCGGCCTGATGCCGCTGCCCGGGCTCAAGCCCGACGTGACGCTGCAGTTCCACATCGCCGCCGTCTTGCTGGTCGAGCGGGACCTGGCAGCCGAGGAAGTGGAGACGGCGCTCGATGCCCAGTTGGCGCGCATGTCACCGCGCACCCACCGGCCGATCCGCTTCATCCAGCCGGAGCAGGCCTTGTCCAACGGCGAAACGCCGCCGGAAACCGCACGCGACTCGCTGTTGGCGGACAACGTGCTGCCGGCGCGGGAAGGCAGCCGCCCCGACGGCCTGGCCACGGCGCCCTAGGAGGCTGGCCTAGAACTTCCAGCTGCCGGAGACGGCCTGCCCCACTCGCAGGGTCAGGTCCATGCCGGCCAGCGTGATGGCATTCATGCCGAAAGTGATGGCGCCGCCGACGCGATCGTCGCGCCGGTACGCCTGCAGCGTGTCGGTCACGACCGGATCGATGTCGGCACTGGCCGGATCGATGTTCGGGATCGGGCAGCGCGGGCAGGGTTTCACCATCCGCAGCCGCACCTCGCCGTCGTCGGCCTGCACCTGGAGCAGGTCGATGCGGTCTTCGTCGTGCGCCTCGACCCCCTCGAGCACGATGTTGGGCCGGAAGCGCTCGATGCCGATCGCAGCCTCGCCCCTGGCGGCCAGCTTCGAATTCAGCAGCTCCAGGGACGCCGTGCTGGCCACCAGCAACGGATAGCCGTCGCTGAACTGGTTCAACGCCTCGACCCCGCCGGTCCACTTCGGGTCCGACAGCCGTCGATGGTCGGGGTCGAATCGCACCAGCCGCAGCGGCTGCCCGAGGAAGTCGGTGAACCACTGGGCGGCGATCGGCCCCATGTCGAAAGCCGGCACGTCTTCGTCCCGGATCCGCACCTGCATCGCTTCTTCCACCCGGTCGATGGACAGGTGCAGGGCCAGCATGCCCGGGGCGCGCAGCACCACTTCGTGGACTTTCAGTTGCGGCCGCACCAGCGCCAGGCGCGGAAGTTCGCGCTGCGTCACGTAAGCGCCGCCGGCGTCCACCACCATCCAGGCGCGGTCCAGGTCGAGGCCGGTTTCCGTCAGCACCGCCTCGCGCAGGCTCACGCCGGCGCAGGACTTCACGGGATACACATAAAGGCCGGCGATGCGGGCGTTGAACTGTGGCAGGTGGCTCATGAGGGATGGGCGGGCGGCAAACGGGGCGGAACGGACCAGCCGGGATTGTGCCCCGCTCCTACAATGGCCTCATGGCTGCCCCACTGGACGTATGCATCCGCGGCGCCGGCGTCGTCGGCCGCACGCTGGCCCTGCTGCTGGCGCGCGAACGCCTGCGTGTCGGGCTGGTCGACCTGCCCGCGCCCGCGCACCACCAACCCGATGTCCGCGCCTACGCGCTGAACGCGGCTTCACGCGACCTGCTGCTGCGCCTGCGCGCCTGGCCGGACGAACTGCACGCGACCGCGGTGACCGGCATGGACGTGCGGGGCGACGAAGGCGGCCGCGTGCGCTTCAAGGCCGACCGCGAAGGCGTGCCGGCGCTCGCCTGGATCGTCGAGGTGGCGCCACTGCTCGCGCGCTTGACCGATGCCGTGCGCTTCCAGCCGCAGATCGAGCTGCTGACGGCGCCACAGCCGGCTGCCTTGACGGTGGTCTGCGAAGGCCGCGCCAGCAGCACGCGCGAGGAATTCGGCGTCCAGTTCGAGGTCACCTCCTATCCGCAGCGCGCGATCGCGGCGCGCGTGGAGTGTGGCAAACCGCATGGCGGCGTGGCGCACCAGTGGTTCGACGAAGGCAACGTGCTGGGCCTGCTGCCGCTGGGCGGCGCCGCCGGGAGCTCGGCGGCCCTCGTCTGGTCCGTGCAGGAGCCCCGCGCGGACGAGCTTCTCGGCCTGTCCGCCGACGAGTTCCAGGCGCGGCTGCAGGCCGCCTGCCACGACGAACTGGGCGCCATGACGCTCAGCACCGACCGCATGGCCTGGCCGCTGCAACGGGCCCAGGCCGATCACTGGTGCGGCCCCGGCTGGGTGCTGGCTGGCGACGCCGCGCACAATGTCCATCCGCTGGCCGGGCAGGGACTGAATCTCGGCCTGGCCGACGCCGAGGAACTGGCGCGGGTGCTGAACGGCCGCGAATACTGGCGCCCGCTGGGCGACGTGAAATTGCTGCGGCGCTATGAGCGCGCGCGCAAGGTGGATGTGCTGGCCATGGGATGGACGACGGACGGACTGCAGCAGCTGTTCGCCCAGCCGGCCGAGCCCTGGTCATGGGTACGCAACTGGGGCATGCGCGGTTTCGACCGCAGCGGCCCCATCAAGCACTGGGTGGTGCGGCAGGCCATGGGGCACGCACGGGATCTGTTGAGAACGGGAAGAACATGAACGCACTGCGAACCGGCCTGGCCACGGCCCTGGTGGTCCTCACGCTGGGAAGCGGCGCCGCCGCCCAGAACAACGCGCCGACGATGGCCAATGCGGCGGCGCAGGTGCCGCCCGCCGTGGACAGCGCGCTGCGCAGGAACCTGATGGAGCGGCTGCCCAACATCGGCAAGATCGACGAGATCACGCGCGCGCCCATCGCCGGCCTGTACGAGGTGCGCGTCGGCACCGACCTGTTCTATTCGGACGCGGAAGGCAACTTCCTGATCAACGGCCAGATCATCGACACCAGGAACAAGCGCAACCTCACCGAGGAACGCACCGAAAAGCTGCTGGCGATCAGGTTCGACGACCTGCCGCTGAAGGACGCCTTCACCATCGTGCGCGGCAACGGCAAGCGCAAGCTGGCGGTGTTCGAGGACCCGAACTGCGGCTACTGCAAGCGCTTCGAGCGCGACCTGCAGAAGGTCGACAACGTCACTGTCTACATGTTCCTGTACCCGATCCTCGGCCCGGACTCCACCGAGAAGTCGCGCGCCCACTGGTGCGCCAAGGACAAGGCCAAGGTCTGGCAGGACTGGATGCTGCGCAACGAGGCGCCGCAGCGCGCCGACGCCAGCTGCGACCTGAGTGCCGTGGCGCGCAACGTCGAATTCGGCCGCAAGCACAAGATCACCGGCACGCCGACGCTGATCTTCAGCGACGGCTCGCGGGTGCCCGGCGCCATAGGCACCGCTGACATCGAGAAGCTGCTGGCCTCCAACAAGTGATCCCGCCGCGACCCGCCGGCCCGCACTACCGGGTCGAGGCGGCGGACCCCGCCGCCCACCTGTTCCACGTCACGCTCACCGTCCCGCAGCCGCAAAGCGGCCAGCGGGTGTCGCTGCCTGCGTGGATCCCGGGGAGCTACCTGGTGCGCGAGTTCGCGCGCCACCTGCAGAAGCTGGCGGCGCGGCAGGACGGCAAGCCGGTGGTCATCCACCAGCTGGACAAGTCGAGCTGGCAGGTGGACTGCATGCCTTCGAGCCCGCTGGTGCTGACCTACGAGGTCTATGCCTTCGACAATTCGGTGCGCACCGCGTGGCTCGACAGCCAGCGGGGCTTCTTCAACGGGACCAGCCTGTGCCTGCGCGTGCATGGCCAGGCGCAGGAGCCGCACGAGCTGGAGCTGGTGGCGCCGCGCGCCTACCCGCACTGGGAAGCGGCCACGGGGCTGGAACCGCTCAAGACCGGCAAGCGCGGCTTCGGCACCTACGTGGCCGCCGACTACGACGAACTGGTCGACTGCCCGGTGGAGCTGGGCCCCTTCTTCAGTGCCGAATTTCGCGCCGCCGGCGTGCCCCACCGGCTGGTGCTGGCCGGCGCCACGGAAGCCTTCGACAGCGACCGCCTGGTCGCCGACATGCAGAAGATCTGCGAAGCGCAGATCCGCTTCTGGCACGACCGCCGGCGGCCGCCGTTCAAGCACTACCTGTTCATGCTGAACGCGGTGGACGACGGCTACGGCGGCCTGGAACACCGCAACTCCACGGCGCTGATCGCCTCGCGCCGCGACCTGCCGCGGCTTGGCGAGGCCCGCACGGCAGAAGGCTATGTCACCTTGCTGGGCCTGATCAGCCACGAGTACTTCCACACCTGGAACGTCAAGCGGCTGCGACCGGCCGAATTCGCGCACTACGAATACGCCGGCGAGAACTACACGCAGCTGCTGTGGTTCTTCGAAGGCTTCACCAGCTACTACGACGACTTGCTGCTGCGCCGCGCCGGCCTGATCGACGATGCCACCTATCTGAAGCTGCTGACCAAGACCTGCAACCAGGTGCTGCAGACACCCGGTCGCGAAGTGCAGTCCGTGGCGCAAGCCAGCTTCGACGCCTGGGTGAAGTACTACCGCCAGGACGAGAACACCGCCAACGCCACCGTCAGCTACTACACCAAGGGCGCGCTGGTCGCCCTGTGTTTCGACCTGACCCTGCGCCTGGAGGGCAGCACCCAGCTGGACCACGTGATGCGCGCGCTTTGGCAGCGCTGCAAGGGCGGTCCGATGGCGGAAGCCGACTTCGCGGCGGTGCTCAAGGAGCTGGGTGGCCGCGCCTACACGCGCGAGCTGGCGAACTGGGTGCACGGCACCCGCGAGCTGCCGCTCAAGGAACTGCTGGAGCAGCACGGCATCGCGGTGATGGAAGAACCGTCGCAGCTGCAGCAGCGGCTGGGCGTGCGCGTGAACGAAACGCAGGGCGTGGTGCTGAAGAACGTGCTGCGCGGCGGCGCCGCCGAACAGGCCGGCTTTGCCGCCAACGACGAATGGGTGGGCGTGGAAGTGGCGGGCAATGCCTGGCGCGTGGGCAAGCTGGACGACGTGATGCTCTACGCCGGCACCCACCGCAAGGTGACGGCCATGGTCTCGCGCGATCGCCGCCTGCTGCGGCTGGACCTGGCCATCCCGACCGCGGTCACCACCTGGCGGCTGGTGCTGCGCGATCCCGCGCGCGCCGCAACCTGGTGGTCGGCCTGAGCCCGGAGCGTCGGCCATGGCGCGCACCGGCCGCCTCACGAGACTGAAGCTCTGGCTGCTGGCCGCGCTGGTGGTGCTGGCGCACGTGCTCGCGCTGGAGTGGTTCGCGCGGCAGGCCGACGCGATCTCCGGTTTGACGAAGATGGTGGCGCCCATGTACACCCGCATGTTGACGCCCACCGTGCCACGGCCGGTCGTGGCCAGCGCGAGTCCGCCGGCGACCCCGCCACCGCGCGCGCGCGCAGCAGTGGCGCCCAGGCCGCCGGCCTCGGCGCCCGAGAAGAAGCCGGGCCAGAGGAAGGAGCAAGCCCCCCCGCCCGCGCCCGCCGCGGCCGAAGCAGCG
>JAQGMY010000135.1 GCA_028292105.1 Ramlibacter sp. | reverse complement strand
CCCTGTGCCGCGAAAAACCGGGCCAGCGCCTCGCCCTCGAGCGAGATGCCGCGGGAGAAGTACAGGGTGTAGAAGTCGCCTTCGTGCACGGCGGGCAGGTCGGTCAGCGGCAGCACGCAGGGCAGCTCGAAACGCTCACTGAACGCATGGATCGGCTGCCAGTCCGCGGCACCGATCCCTGCCACCAGCGCGAACACAGGCTGGCGCCGATAGTGGTCCTCGAGTTGCGTCGTCCATCCCGCGGACGGGCCGGAAAGATCCCATACGTGCAGCACCCATTTGCGGTACGCGCGAAACATGCGCATCGTCCCCGCCGTGCGGCGCGCTTCCTCCGAACGCACTCCCGCATTCTTGTCGTGCACGAAGGCGGCGAGGACGTCGAGCATCACGCGTCGGCGGGCTGCGGGCACGTCGGGCTGGATCACCGTGGCCAGGTGGATTTCGGTGGCGCTCACGCCGGGTGCGTCCCGCGGAAACAGCGTCTGCAGGTAAACCGTGAGCACCCGCATGTCGCTGTCGCTCAGTGCATAGCGCGGCATCACGTCCCGCAGGGGACGGCCGCCGGCGTCGATGCCGTCCCGCACCGCCCTGGCGACTGCCGCGTCGTCGTAGACGGGCCGCAGCGGCTTGCCCAACTGGTGCGCGATGCGCGGATTGGCCGCCGTGGCCGTACGCGTGTGGTACAGGTCCGCACCGATGATCGGGCGCACGACGAAGGAGCCCTCCGCGGTGCCGAAGCCGCTGCGCCGGTGGCAGGCCAGGCATGCAGCGTCGCGACCGCTCCGCAGCACGCCGGCAGGCGCTGCGCCTACCAGCGCCTCGCCCGACGGCAGGATTCCTTCGCGGTAGATCGCCTGTCCCGCCGCGCGCTCGCTGTCGGCAATGTCATGGACGCCCTGCGCGGCCGGCAATGCACAGCCCATGGCCAGCACCCCGACCGCAACAAGCAGGCGAAGGGCGAGGTCCCGGGTTCTCATGGCCTGCACCCTCGTCAATGGACCGTGACGGTCACCGTGGCCACGTTGGACAAGAGGCCCTTGTTGTCCTTGACCCGGTACTTGAAGGTCTCCGTGCCCGTGTACCGCTGCTTTGGCGTGTAGGCCAGGGTTCCGTTGTTCTTCACCGTGACCGAGCCGCCCTGGTCCGGCGCGTTCACGATGGTCACCTTGGTGGCGTCGATCGTGCCGTCGGCATCCGTGTCGTTGGCAAGCACGCCGAGCACCTGCGCGGTGTAAGCGACCTTGGTGCGCACCGGCGCCGCGAAGGCGTCGTCGGCCGCGACCGGCGCCTGGTTGACCGCCGCTGCGACCTTGATGGACACAATGGCGGTGTTGCCGCTGGCCTGCCCATCGGAGGCCCGATAGCTGAAGCTGTCCGTTCCGGCATAGCCGCTCACCGGCACGTAGCGGAACGAGCCGTCGGCCGACAGGGTGACGGTGCCGTGGCTCGCGCTGACGGCCAGGCTTGCGCTGAGCCGGTCTGCGTTCGCGTCGCTGTCATTGGCCAGGACACCGGGCGCACCGACGACGAGCGTGCTGCCCACCGTTGTCGCGTAGCTGTCGTTGACGGAGACCGGCGCCGTGTTCCGGCGCGCCACCGCAACCGCGAACTCCTGCGTCGCGAACAGGCCGGAGGCATCCGTCACCCGCACGCCCACGGCGTTCGTGCCCACCTGGGCGAGGGTCGGGGTCCAGCTGGCAACGCCGCTCGCTGCGTCGATGACCATGCCGAGCGGACCCGCGTCAAGCCGGAACGACAGGCTGCCGCCATCTGCATCGCTCGCGGCCACCTGGTAGCGGTACGTTTGCCCTTCGGTCGCAGTCGTCAGTGGCGCGGACGTGATCGCCGGCGCATGCTGCTGCCCGCCGCCGCCGGCTGCGAGGAGGTTGTACGCTGCCAGTGCGTCGCCGAGGCCATGGCCGTAGTCGTTGTCCGCGCCAGGCGCGCCGAGCGCCTGCGCCGAATCGGTGAGCGCGGCTTCCAGCTGCTCGATCGGCGCTGCCGGGAAGGCCCCGGCCAGCAGTGCGAGGGCTCCCGAGAGATGGGGCGCGGCAAAGGACGTTCCGCTCACGCTCGCGTACATCGGCATGCCGCCTGCGGACAGATCGGTCGTGACCACGTTCACGCCGGGTGCGACGAGGCTGGGGTAGACGGAACTGTCGCATCCCGAAGGTCCGCGGCTGCTCGCGTCGAGCAGCGCCAAGCCGCTGTCGACCGCTCCGGCGGACAGCGCGTTGGCGTTGTTGGCCGGGCTGACGCTCGAGCCCGGCGCGGGGCCTTCATTGCCGCCGGCGAAGACGACCGCGGTGCCCGCGACCTTGAGCGCGCGGATATCCTCCTCGAACTCGAGATTGCAGGAGCCGGGCGCGACGCCCAGCAGGCTCCAGGAAGCATTCACCACGTCGGGCGCATCGAAGGTCGCCGGATTCCCGTCCGGGTCCATCAGCCACTGGAACGCCAGGTGGATGTTGCTGATGGATCCCTGCCCCGCATCGTTGAAGATCTTCACTGCGATCCAGCGTGCGCCCGGGGCGACTCCGACCGCCGTGCCGCTCGTGGCGCCCCCCACCATCAGCCCGGTGGTCTGCGTCCCGTGTCCGTGCGCGTCGTAGGGACTGCCATGCTGCCCGTACGGGTCGTACCAGCTGTTGCCGCCCCCGCGCCATTTGCCGGCCAGGTCCGGATGCGCCGGGTCTACGCCGGTGTCCATGCTCGCCACCACGACGCCGTTGCCCGTGTGACCCAGCGCCCAGACGGCCGGTGCGTGGATCGCCTCGAGGTTCCAGCCGGGCGACGAGGCCGCCGAGGTGGTCGTCACGCCGAGGGGCACCGGTGCATCGAACTGGATGCGGCTGACGGCTGGATGGCGGGCCAACGGCTCGATCGCGCCGGCCGGCAGCGTGACGGCGATCGCGTTGATGAGCCACAGCTGCTTGGTGCCGCGCGGTCCGTAGGCATCGAGCAGGGGGCGGAACAGACGCTGCACCCGGTCGGCCCTGTCCCGCAGCGCCAGGACCAGCGCGGCGTCGCGCAGCCGCCGGTCCTTGCGCTCGAACCTGCGCGCATCCACGCGGTCGGCGAACTGGATGATGACGGCGACGGGTTCCGCGGCAGTGCGCGTCGCCAGTTCCTGCGCGAGCTCGGGGGCGATCACGCCCGCGGTGGCCCATTGCGACAGCATCGCCATGCCCACGGCAGTGAGTAGGCGCGTGCGATGAAGTCGTTCCATGGAGCTCTCCTACTGCACGGTGAGCCGCGCGATCGCCGCCCCGTCCACCGCCAGCTGCAGCGTGTCGCCCGTGCGCACCGCGCGCCCGGGATTGACGAACAGGATGAAGTAATCCCGGTCGGTGTAGACCACCCGGTTGCGCGAGGTCTGCCGCATGCCACCGATCACCGGCGATTCGGGGACGCCGAGCCTCGCCTGGCGCTGCTCGTCGACCAGGTAGACCTTCTTCTTCGCGTCGAGCAGCGGTGCCGCCTTGATCGGGTCGAGCACGCGATACCGCAGGTCGAGCAGGTGCCCGTGCGCGGACAGCCGCAGGCCGTCCACCCGGATGCCCAGGGACTGCGCGTCGGGGGGCGGTGCGCTCGCGCAACCCGGCAGGGCCACTGCGGCAAGGCTGCCGAAGAGGGCCACGCCGATGCGCGCGAGGGTCAGCCGCCTGTCCATTCCGGTCGCTTTCATTGACATGTCTTCCTTGCGCCGGGTGGTCGGCTGCTTCATTGGACGGTGACCGTGACCGTCTCCCACCCCGTGCCATTGCTGGTGCCCGACTCGGTGCCGAGACGGTCCTTGACGCGGTACTGGAAGACGTCGTTGCCCGAGAAGTTGTAGGCGGGCACGTAAGTCACCGTGCCTCCCGAGATCGTGACGCGGGCGCCCGAGCTGGTCGTCACGGTGCTGGTGCTGCCCAGGTTGGTTCCCGAGGT
This sequence comes from Ramlibacter sp., assembly GCA_028292105.1. Classification (GTDB taxonomy): domain Bacteria; phylum Pseudomonadota; class Gammaproteobacteria; order Burkholderiales; family Burkholderiaceae_C; genus Ramlibacter. The sequence goes on along the minus strand of JAQGMY010000135.1, from coordinate 17,342 downwards.
CTGGGCCCGCACGCGGGCCACGGCCAGCGGCAACTGGTTGTCCGCGTCGAGCGTCTGTGCGTCCGGATCCGAGTCGTTGGCGACGAGATCGAGCTGCGGGGCCAGGTAGAAGCCTGCGCCAGTGCGACAGGTGCTGCCACTGACCCGGGTGGTGCAACGCGGGACCTGGAACGCATCCGGGAACGCGGTGGGCCGCCGGTTGGCGATCACCGTGATGGTGACGGTCGCCGCCCCGCTCTGCGCATTGGCGGTATCCAGCGCCCGGTAGGTGAAGCTCACGGTGCCCGCAGCCCTGTGAGGCACGGTCAGGGCGCCATTGGCCGCCAACGTGATGCCGTTGTTGGTTGCGGGCGTCGTGTGCAGCGCGTTCCCCTCGGCATCCACGTCGTTCGCGAGCACCCCTGGGGCGGCGACGACCTGGTTCAGTCCGGATCCGGTCGGATGCGCGATCGCCGTGTAGCTGTCGTTCCTGGCCGTGGGCGGGGTGTTGGGCACGCCGCCGGCGCTGACCACTACCGTGAACGCCTGGTTGCTGAACAGTGCGCCGTCGGAAGCCCGCACGCTCACCGGAAAGCTGCCGGCCGTGCCGGGCGTCCAGGTGATCAGGCCGGACGAGGCCACGATCGACATGCCCGCCGGAGGAGCCCCGTTGAGCGAGTAGGTCACGGCGTCGCCGTTGGGGTCGGTCGCGTGCGCCGGGTAGGTGTAAGGGGTGCCGACCCTGCCGGTCACGACGGGCGAGCTGTCAAAGACCGGCGCACCCGCCGATGCGGGTGTCACGCTCAGGTAGGCGACCATGCCGCCGCCGGAAGCACCGTTGTTCGTGTCGAACAGGCGGCTGTCGAAGATCGCGTAGCGTGCGTTGGCGGTCGCACTCGCGTTCGCCGCCACGAGGAGCACGTCCGCTGTCTTGCCCGGTGGCAGGAAGGCCGTGTACTGCTGGCGCGGGTAGTTCAGGAAGGCGTACGGATTGCCGTCCTCGGCGATCATCTTCCAGTACTGGCCGTTGATGGTGGGCACGTGTGTCTTCAGGCTTGCGTTCAGCAGGCGCAGCAGCGTGTTGCGCCCCGCCGGGATGGTGGCGAGCGGATCCAGTGCCGCGTCCGGGTACGTCCTGCCATTGATGAGGAAGTACTTCGGCGCGTATTCGAGTGTGCTGGTCGGACCGGTGGTCCCGTAGGTGCCGCCGGCGACGGCCGCATGCAGGGCCGGATCGATCTCGCTATAGAGCAGCGTCACCTGGCTGCTGTACGTGATGTCGACGCCGCCCTGGCGGTAAGCCACGTTGCCGGCGGCGGCATCCTTGGCCACGCTGCCGTACAGTCCCATCTGCACCTGCACCTGCGGATGCGTGCCGCTTTCGTAGAGGTAGGTGCCGGGCTTGAGGTTCGTCCAGGCGTAGTTGGCGGTCCCGTTCAGCGCGGCGGCTTCCGCGGTGAACGACCGAACCACGGCCGTCAGGTTGCCGGCCGGCCGCGCGCCCGCGTAAGTCGCGCCGGCCAGCGGATTCGGCTCGCCCTTTACCGTCGCGGGTTCGATCCAGACCGGTGTCATCGCGGTGAACTGCCCGGGGATGACCACAGAGGTCGGCTCGGGCAGCGTGTTCTTCAGGTGCAACGTCAACGCAACGTCTGCCGGCGGGACGACCAGCGCCGGCCCCGGCACCGTCACCGGTCCGCAGGTGCCGGTGGTCGAGGGATCGCCGAAATTGGCGTCGGTGCACTGGGAATACCCCCACATCGGCACGCCCTTGACGGTGGTGGTCCCAGTCTTGAGCCAGTACTCGGCGGCGAACGCCTGGTGCGAAGCGAGCGACAGGGCCAAGGCAAGCAGGACCCCCGCGGTGGCCCCGAGCCTGGAAGTATGGGTGGTCATGACAGGTTCCCTCATTCGACGATGTTCACGCCCGGCGCTTCGATGATCAGGAAGGTCTTCATGCCACCGGGGAAGACGTTGTTGGTGGTGATTTCCTTTTCGTTGTGCGAGTGCCAGATGTGGAAGTACCCGGCGTTTTCGTTCAGCCCGGGATGGCCCTGGGGCAGCACGCCGAACTGGCCGAGGTAGGGGCTGCCGCTGTAGTACTCGCCCATCTGCACGTCCTGCTGGTTCGGCAGCACCACCGGCAATGGCTTGCCGTGGTCGGGGCACCACTCGTGCGTCACGGGGTCGAAGTGCGTCACTGCGTTCTCGTGACAGGCGTGGCCGTTGCTCGTGCCATACACATCCCAGCCGATGTTCTTGCCGGTCCACTCGAAGATCAGGTCCATCGTCTGCCCGGGAATGCTGCGGATGGTGAAGTCTGCCGAGGCCAGGTCCGGTCCCGCGCCCGAGGCGCTCTCGAGCACGCGGGCGTCCCGCGCGATCAGCAACATGTGGGCGCCGTGATGGTGGAAGGGATGAAGGTCGCGGCCCGCGTTGATTTCGCGGATCAGGATCCGCTCGCCGGGGTGCATGATCGGCGCGGCGGCATACGGCTGGTTCGGCAGCCACGGCACCGAGTCGGCGAGCAGCGTGTCGGGGGCCGTGCGGCCGTTGATGAACCACATCGTCGCGTAGAAGGCCGAGGTGTCGACGGTCACCGGCTGGTTGCTGCGCACCTGCTGGTAGACCGCGTCGTGCATCGCTGCGTCCATTTCGGTGAGCATGAGCAGGAATTCGCGATCGAACTCGGTGCCGGCCTGCGGGTAGGCCTTGCGGGCGGCCGGGTTGCCCGCGTCGAAAGCGGCCGGCCGGACCACCATGGCGCCCACCAGCCCCATGTCGATCTGCAGCGAAGGGTTGCTGCCGCTGTGATAGCGATAGGTGCCCGCCTGCGATGCGACGAAGCGGTAGCTGACCTGCCCGCCGGGGGCGACCTGCTTGGCCAGCAGGCCGTCCGTGCAGGCGGACACGCACGTTGCAGCAACGCCTTGCTGTCCGGGGAACACCAGCGAGACCGGCTGGCCCACCGGCAGTGCGTTCGTGAGGTTCACGACCACCGTGTCGTTCTGGTTCACCAGAAGCACCGGTCCCGGGTATTGCATGGTGCCGGTGCCGGCATCGGCATAGCCCCACCCGTAGATCGTGTTGCCGTCCCCGGTGACCAGTTGCGCGTCCTTGGCGACCAGGTTGAAGGTCTTCGGCGCGGCTGGACTGCCGTCGCCCGAGCCCGAAGTTCCACTCACACGGGCCGATGCTTCGCCGCCTGCCATCAGCAAGAAGGCCAGGGCGAGTGCGGTCAGGCCCTGGAAGGCGCGAGGTACGTTGTTCATTCAGGTCTCCTGGGACGTTGGCTCGCTTCAGCGCACGACGATTTCCGTCATGAGGCCGCCGTAGTCGTCCTGGTTGTTGCTCAGGAAGTTCAGGTTCCTCGTATAGAGAAAGTAGGTGCCGGGGCTCACGCTCGCGGTGTCGATCATCACTTCGGCCGACTCGCCGCCGCCGAGCGTGACGGAGCTCGTGTCGTAGTAGAGGTCCTTGCCCGAGGGCCCGCGCAGTTGCCGGGCACCCGCACCCACCACCTTCATCGGCAGGCCGAGCGCGGTCACGGTGTAGTAGTCCGCGACGCCGAGATTCGAAAGCCGCAGGAGCAGCCGGGTGCCTTCGGTGCCGCGATCGAGCGTCACCAGCGATGTGATCTTCTGCGACTGGTAGGTCGTGTCCGCCGTGTACGGGTCGAACTGCGTCGGCGGCAGCGCGCCGGGGTTGATGGTGTCGGGGTACCCGCGGCCGTTGATCATCGGGTACACGGTCTTCATGCTGTTGAAGTCGATGGGCTGGATGTTCAGGTCCGACTCGTGCGTCGCCGTGTCGAAGGCCGTCAGTTGCAGGGCGACCGCCTTGTCGTACCCGGTCGAGCCGTCCCCATCGTTGTAGACGAACCGCGTGTAGGTGCGCCCGCCGAACACCTTGGGTGTGCCGTCCTGGCGCGGCTTGACGAACAGCTGCCCCTGCATGCCCATCTGGATGTGCTCCGCTGCCTCGAAATGGCAGTGGTACATGTACGTGCCGGGCTCGGTCAGGTTGTAGAAGTAAGTGAGGCTCGATCCCATGTTCGGCGTGATGGAGGGCTCGGGCACACCGTCGAATATCGGTGCCTGGTTGGCAAAGCCGTGGAAGTGGACGCTGTGCGCATCGAACAGGTCGGGGCGCGCCACCATGCCGACGTTCGTCAGCGTCAGGTAGAACTTGTTGCCTTCCTGCAGCTCGATCGTCGGGGCGACGAAGTTCGCGCGCGCCAGGTTCAGGACGACGTCGGCCGGGCGGGTCCCGGTCACGTCCTCGAAGCCGAAGTTGTACATCTGCCGGCCGTCGGCCATGGTCACGAAACCGTCACCCCCGGTGATGTGCATGCAGCTGGTGTTCGCAGGCCGCGTTTCGCTGCCCGTCCAGGTCGCGTCGCCGTTCGTGTCGCCCGGGCACTGGACGAAGACGGCGGCCCTGGCGGACGCCGAGATCCCCAGCGCCGCCGCCCCGGCGGCGAGGCCGATCCAAAGCTTGCGCTGTGTCAGGTTCGTCATGCTGCTGCTCCTTGTGCGGCGTTCATGGGGCCGGGACTTCGTCGGCCCCGATGTCCGCGGGGTTGCGGGCATTGAGTCTTCGTTCGTCGGCGTCGAGGTCTCTTTCGCTGGCCGGCGTGTTCTCGCCCGCGACCGGATAGCCGACCAGCGAGTTGGTGCCGCTGTCGATGGCCGGGGAACCGGCCCGCAGGTGGTAGTTGCCGAACAGCGGGCAGTTGGCTGCGGACTGCGGCGAGCTGACCTGCCCTGCGCCGTTCAGGCAGTTCCACAGGGTGAGCGGCCCGAACCGGATCTCGATGAAGTTGCCTCCTTCGTCGAGCGTGGCCGCGGTCTGGATGTCGCCCATCTCCGGGATCGCCGGCGCCGGCTTCCTGTTGCCGTTGAAGTACGAGGACACGAACTGCGGGTTGCTCGCCAGGTTGCCGTGGCCGTTGTTGTAGCCGTTGACGCCCAGCAGGGCCGACAGGATGCTGTGGTCCGGCGTCAGCTTGTCGACTGCCGCTCCGACGAACTTGCCGGCGAGGGTGCCCTGGTGGGCCGTGCCGATCACTGCGAGATCGATGAAGGTCGGGTTCTGACCTGCCGGTGACGACGTGTTGCACGAACCATCGGCATTCAGGTCGAACACCCCGAACTGGCCCGGGCCGGTGCCCGTGATCGCCCAGCAGAACGACCGGTTGTGCCAGACGATGTTGTTGAAAAGCTTCGGGTCGGAGAACGGCTTGGCCTTGATGGCACGGACATACCGCGCCGCCGCACTGTTGCCGCCCGGGTTCCCGATGGCTGCCTGCAGCGCCGCAGACGTCGCGTGCGAGACGAGGCCGGCAGGCTGGCCGATGGAAACGTTGTTGGCGCCGCTGGTGGGGAACGACTCCTGGCTGGTGGCCGAACTGTCGTTGTTCGCTATCGTGTTGTTGCTCGCCTCGACGAGCAGTGCATCGATCAGCGAGACACCGCCGCCCGCGTAACCGGCGATGTTGTCGACGATCACGTTGTTCGCCAGCTTGATCGCGTTCCACGGGCCGCTGTTGTTCGGCGCGCGCGCGACATCGAGCCCGTTGACACGTTGCAGCCGGACACCGCCGCCGGCACCGGCGCCTGCGTTGTTGCCCTGGACGACGTTGCGCGTGATGCTCACGGAGCCGGATCCGGGCGACAGGCCGTTGGCGACCAGCGGGACTGCGCCGCCGACGAACACGCCGCCGCCCGTGGGATTGGCCGACTGGTTGAACGTCTGGTTGAAGATGATCCGGTTGTTGACGATCTCGCCGTCGCCCGACAGCCCGAGGTGGCCGATGCCGCCGCCGCTGCCCATGGAGAAGTTGCCGCAGATCTGATTGCTCGCCACCTGGTAGCGGCTCGCGCCGTTGCCCAGGGTGACGCCACCCCCCGCGCCTGCTTCGGTGCTGCCGTTTTCCGCGATCCAGTTGTTGAAGATCCGCACGTTCGGGTTGACGGAATCGGTGTACCCGCCATACGCGTCGTTGCCCTCGTCCAGCAGGTCGGTGTGGCCGATGCGGATGCCACCGCCGTAGGTGCCGTAGTTGCCCACCACGCGGTTGTTGCTGATCTGCAGGAACCGGGTGTACCCGCTTGCCAGGATGCCGCCGCCATAGTCGGCACCGGTCACGGTCAGGCCGTCGATCCGCGCGTTCGGCGCGTTGTTGAAGTGGCCGTTGCCGGGGCCCGTGGCGGCGCTCTTGCCGACCACGAGGATGCCGGGACCTTCCTCTGCCCCGAACAGCAGCGGTTCGTTGTTGGACATGCTGATGCCCAGCGTCTGGCCCGCGAGCAGGTCGAAGGTGCGCAGCGGGCCGGCCACGATCGTGTTCAGGCCGGTGTCCGGATTGATGACGGGCGGGCTGGCCGGGCGCGCATCGATCTTGCGGTCGATCAGGGTGCGCCAGTTCTTCAAGCCGACGGTGCTGAACTTCGCGGCGTTGATGGTCGCGGACAGCGCGCCCCAGCCTTGCAGCCGGATCTTCTTGTCCATGATCACGTATTCGTTGTAAGTGCCGGGCGGGACCAGCAGCAGGTCGCCGTCACGCGTCAGCGGGCTGTCGATGGCCGCCTGGATGCTGCCACCCGGGCTCACGCTGCGCGGAACGGTGGCTTCGATGGTGACCGTCACGCCGACACTCGAACTGGCGTTGTTGTCGCCGCGGTTCACCGTCAGCTGACCGGTCGACACGTTCGAGGGCACGGTGACCACGATCATGTCGTTGGTCCAGGTGACGATGTTCGCGCCGGTGATCGTGCGGTTGCCGATCGTCACCGAACCAGGCGTGTTGCCGAAGCCGAAGTCGCGCTTCATCGTGCTCGCGGATCCGGTTTGCGCCGGGTCGTAGTACGGGTTGGGGACACTCGTGTTCCCGGCGGAGATGATGGTCAGGCGGCGGTTGTTGCCGGTGACCGGCAGCCACGGGCCCTGCACCGCGCCGTTGCCGGAGACGCTGTAGATCATCGGCGTGCCGTCCGCCAGGTCGCAGTCCAGCGGGTTCTGCGTGCGGCCGGCGAAGGCTGCGACCGGAACCACCGGCGTGTCCAGGTAGGTCGTCTTGCCCGGCAGGTACTGCAGCGTGTAGCAGAACTGGCTGTACTGGCGATTGAAGAAGGGGTCCATCACCATGCGCGGCGACCCGTCCGGATTGCGCGCGCCACCCGGGTCCGGGATGGGGCCGGGCGCGTTCATGCAGGACACCAGCATGTTCGGCGACACGCCGGAGGGGAACGGCGGGTTGATGGTGAACGTGGACGGCACGAGGAAGTTGAACGAGCCGAATTCGTCCGCATAGACACGGGAGATCTCGCGGCCGGTGAAGTCGCGGATGGACACCGGCACGTGCGGGGGCGCATGCTTTTCGCCGAAGGTCGGCGCATTCACGTCGAACTCGCTGGAGAGGTCGTCCAGGATGAAGCCGACGCCGTGACCGGCCACCGGCACCTCGGTGTAGAGGAAGAAGTTCGGTGCGAGGTTGCGTCCGGGCTGCATGTCCGCCACCTTCATGTCGCACTTCCTCCAGGTCTGGGCGCCGCCCGTGTAGAGGATGTTGGCTGCGTGCGCATCCGGGAACAGCGTGAGGTACTGCGGCACCGGCAGTTCCATGCCGACACAGCTGGGCAGAACGGCCTGAGGCGCAGGGACGAGGGCGTCGCCGAACACAACGTTCTTGTCCCCGTTGCCCTGGTGGAAGTAGCCGGCAGGCGCGACAGCTTCTACGATGTAGGTGACGTTGGGCAGGTTCGCCTGGCCGGCGACACTGCCGAAGGCATAGCCGCCGTCGAACACGGCCGGCCGCACCTGATTCCAGTTGCGCAGGCCGTCGTAGCAGTCCAGGGCGGCGCCGGCGTCGGCGCCGTAGGGGACCTTGTAGGCGCCGTTGCCGTCGACAGGGCACCCGGACGGGATCGCATCGTCCCACCCGTCGGTCTTGCCGAGGCCGACGTACGGAGTGTTGGTGTCGGGATTGACGCCCCACGTAAAGACGTCGCCGTAACTGAAGGCGGTGTCGCCCTGCGTGCTGCGCTTGCGGTCCTCCGGCCCTTTCACCTGGCCGCCGGGGCACAGGTCGGGGTGATCGGTGACGAACTGGGCATCGCGCCAGCAGAACGGGAAGTTGTCGACGTCCGGCTTGTCGTAGACGTAGCCGCCGCCGCTGAGGCCGCCGGCCGCGCAACTGCCGTCGCCCGCGGCACTCGGCTTGTCCGGCTTGCCGTCATGGTCGCAGTCGAGGAACAGGTTGACCTGCACCCGGGGGATGCCCGGCTCCCAGGTCTCGGCCGCGGCGTTCTTCGGGTCGTCTTCGGCGCGGGTGATGCCGTACTGCACGATCCCCGCAATGCCGCCGTTCTCCTCGCCGGAGTAGAGCTTCTTGCCGAACTCGATGTGGTTGGTCTGGCCCAGGAAGGTCTGCATCCCTTCCAGCAGGATCACGCCCTGCTCGGTGCGGTACGGGCGGTTGCCGTTGTCCGGCTGCGGCTGCGGATTGAGGCGGTTGAAGGAAGGCAGCGTCCAGCCGTTGTGCGCCGGCACGGGGCCACCCGCGTCGACGGTGATGGTCGCGCCGGTGGCCTTGAAGCGCGCGTAGTCCACCTCCGCGATCATCCAGTTGAAGAACGGGAACACTTCCGTGAACTTGAACTCGCCCTTGCTGTTCGTCAGGGTCGACTGGTAGATGCTGCCGTCGCGGAACCGGATGTTGATCACCTGGGCCGGGATGCCGGCCGTCTCGTTCGTATCGGGGAAGCCGTCGCCGTTGGTGTCGAAGAACACCCGCCCCTGGAAGCGCGCGAACCACTGGAACACCGGCACGTCGCCGAGCGCGTACGTCTGGACGTTCGCCGGGACGGTGAACGGCTTCTGGTTGATGATGACGTCCATTGCCTCGTCGAACACCACGAGTTCATAGGTCCCCGCCGGCACGTTCGGGATCGCGAACGTGCTGTCTGCATTGCAGGGCCCGGCGAACAGTGCCCTGCCCGCGGCGGCCTCGTTCACCGCGACCCAGCATCCGGGAATGGGGGTGGCCGTGGCACTGCTGCCGCCGGCAACCGGGAAGAAGCTGTAGTCGGGTGGACGACCCGTGTGCAGGTTGACGACGCGGCCCGTCACGGAGGTGGTCCCGTTCAGGACCGGCGCCGAAATCCCGTTCGGCCCGGCGATGCGCGCCAGGAAGCCGGAGTGGGTGAAGCCCGTGAACACGTGGTGTCCGGGCGGGCCGAATTCCTGGAAGAACGAGGGTTCGCCGTTCTTGACCCAGGCGTCGTCGCCTTTGGTGCCTTCGATGGTGGAAGTCTGGTGCCAGTCCTGGCCCGCCGGCGGGATCACCTGGATGGTGTACTTGGCGGGGAACAGGTTGCGGATGTTCGCCACGCCGTCCGGGCCGGTCAGCACGACGCCGGAGCCGCGCTTGACGATCGTGGGCTTGCCCGAGGCGGGGTCGACCACCGCCTGGCCCGCGGCGTCGTACTTGTACGTGGTGCCCAGCGGATTGCCGAACGCATCCTGCGTCACCTGGCCGCCCGAGCCGCCATAGGTTCCACCGGCCTCGGTCAGGAACACGGTGAAGCCGGCCAGGCCCTGTTCCTGCGGCAGGTCGGGCGCGGCGTTGAGCGGGCTGTTGTCCTCGAACGCGAAGATGGAGATCTGCGCAGTCGGCAGGGGGTACTTGTTGACGAACACCTTGGCGTTCGCGGCTCCCGGGCCGAACACCACCGGTGCGCCGCCCATGGCATTGCCGTCGTCCGGCAGGACGGACACGAAATAGCGCTTTGCCGGGTTGAGGTCCGGCAAGGGCATGTAGCGCCGGTCCGGGTCCAGGCAGCCCACCGGGTTGGCCGGGTTCGTGTCGCATCCCACGACCACGTTGCCGGCGGCCACCCTGCCGGAAGCCACGACGGGCATGTAGCTGGAATGGAAGCCGAAGGAGTACTGCTCGCGCGTCGCATGTTCCCCGGGCACCGAAGGCTTGGTGACGTCCTCTTCGACGATCCAGCGGTAGTTGTTCACCGCCGTCTGTGCGCCCGCCTGGTCGACCCTCACGACGTCGATGGCGAGCGGCGCCGCCGCTGCGACCTGAGCAAGGAAACAGGACAGCCCGAGCAGCAGGACTCGTACCAGCTGCATCCAGCCGACCTGGCTGCATCGCCTCATCGTTCCAGTGTTCATCGCGAACTCCTCGTGGGCAGCACTTCGGATCCATCGGACATTCCATCGATGCGGGACATCCGGCAGCCAGAGTAGTGAGGCAGCGCGGCGGCGTCACTGGATCAACTCGCGCAGTCACGCGGAGGCCGATGCTGCATTTGCCGGGCGGGTTTTTGCGTACGGAAGATGAAGGGCTGTCGCCTGCGCCAACGGCCGGCCGGCGCAACGCGCGTACCCGCGGCGGCTAGGAGGCGCCGCGGTAGCGCTGGTAGAACTCCAGCACCTGCGGCACGTAGCGCTGCGTCTCGCCGAAGGGCGGGATGCGGTTGCCGTACTTCACGACGGCGCCCTCACCGGCGTTGTAGGCTGCCAGTGCCAGGTGCACGTCGTCGCCGAACAGACGCAGGAGGTCACGCAGGTAGCGGGCGCCGCCGTCCACGTTCTGCTGCGGGTCGAACGCATCGAGGACGCCATAGCGGCGCGCCGTGGCCGGCATGAGCTGCATCAGGCCGACCGCCCCCTTGGGCGAAACCGCATTGGCGTTGTAGCGGGACTCCACCGAGATCACGGCCCGCAGCAGCGCGCTTTCCAGCCCGTGCACGCGAGCGACCCGTTCGATGATCGCGTCATATCCGGCGCGCACGAGCAATGCGGGCGCGACGCGGGGCGGCAGGGGCGATGTCGCGGCGGGTCCGCTCTCGTCGGCGAGCAGCACGCTATAGCGGGCGTCCGCCGGCACGTTGCTGAGGGACACCGACCCATCCGAGTCCGTGAAGGAGTAGACGTCGGCCGCCGCGCGGCCGGCGAACACGATCGCCAGCATCGCTGCTGCTGCTGTCCGGCGGGGAGCCTGCATGCGGGGCAGAATAGGTACGGGACAGCGCGCACGCAATACACGCAACGCTGTAAAATGCGTCGCGGCTCACGAGGGGCGCGGTCCCTGCGTGTGCGGGGCGCCCGCCGGCCCTCGCCCCATGCGGCCAGCCACGCGGGGGGCCCCATGTTCAAGTTGCTTCGCTACTACGCGGTCGCCAGCTTCATCGCAATCCTCGCGGCGGCCGTACTCCTGGGCTGGTTCTACCGCCGCGTGTCCATCGAGGGGATCGTGCGCGTGGCGGAAGGCGCCAACCTCAATCTCGCGCGCGCGGCCATGAACCCGATCAAGGCGGAGCTGCTGGCCTTCCTCGAAGCGAGCGCGGATGTGCATCCCGGGCAGGCCGTCCCACCGCTGCCGCCGCCACTGGCGGAAGCGCTGGGTGCATTGATGCACCCGGATCATTTCGTCGCCCGGATCAAGATCTACAACCTGCGCGGGGCCGTCGTGTTCTCGACACAGGGCAACCAGATCGGTGACGACCAGGGCAGCAACGCGGGCTACCTGGCCGCCACCCGCGGCGGTGTCAGCAGCGAGCTGCTGTACCGGGATACCTTCAACACCTTCGATGCCGAGACCGAGACGGCCAACCTCGTGGAGACCTACCTGCCGATCAGCACCGGTCCGGGCCACCCGGTACGGGGCGTGTTCGAGCTGTACGGCGACGTCAACGCGCTGGTGCTTCAGACGCAGCGCATGTTGTTCATCATCGTCGCCGGCGCAACACCCATCCTGTTCGCGCTGTATGCAGCGCTGCTGCTGATCGTGCGCCGCGCCAACCGGACGGTCGAACAGCAGCAGCACACGATCCACGAGCGCAACGAGACGCTGGCGCTGATGGCCGCGCGGATGCTGCGCACGGAAGAATCCTTCAAGAAGCAGGTCGCGCTCGATCTGCACGAAGGTGTCGCGCAGACGCTGGCAGCTGTGAAGCTGAAGGTGGAAGTCGGGCGCCGCCACACGCACGCACGCGACCACCACGCGGACTCCACGGTGCCGCTGCTGCAGGATGCCATCCAGGTGGTGAGGGCCATCGCAACCGACCTGCGGCCCTCCAGCCTGGACGACCTCGGCCTGTTGCCGACGCTTGCCGGCGCCCAACGGGAGTTCGAACGCAAGCATCCGGGCGTCGAGGTGCGGCAGACCATCGCGCTGCGCGAGAGCGACATCCCGGTGCGGCTCAAGGAGATCCTGCACCGCATCTGCGCGGACGCATTCGACACGGCGGGCCGGCATGCGGAGCAAGGACACATCGCGCTGGCGCTCGGGCTGGAAGACGACCGGCTCGTGCTGGCCATCGATCTCACCCTCTCGCCGCTGGCGGTCCATGCGGGGTGCGGGCACGCCGGCGCCGCCCCTTGGGCCGCCGCACGCCTGCTGCGGATGAACGAATTCACGACCTTGTCCGGCGGGACCTTCACCGCGAGAGCGCGTGAAGACGGCGGCATCGCCTTGCGGTCCGCCTGGACCTGCGAGGAGCCGCCGCTCAGACGCTGACCAGTCCCTTTTCGATGGCGTAGCTGGTGAGCACCGACGCATTGTGCAGATTGAGCTTTCGCATCAGGTTCGAACGGTGCTTCTCCACCGTCTTGATGCTCAGGCAGAAGTAGTTCGAGATGTACTTGTTCGGGTGGCCCTCGGCGATCAGCTTGAGCACCTCGCGCTCCCGATGCGTCAGGGTGTCCCAGCTGCTGCCGACGGTTTCGCCCTTGCCGGCGTTCAGGTACCCGTGGACCACCTTGCCGGAGATGTCGGGACTCAGGTACATCTTGCCGTGCAGGATGCTGCGGATCGCCACCCGCAGTTCGTCCTGCGTCGCGTCCTTCAGGATGTAGCCGTCGGCCCCGGCACGCAGGGCAGCCAGCACATATTCGTCGGCCTTGTGGATCGTGAGTACCAGCACGCGGATCTGCGGATTGCGCCGCTTGATGTCGACCACGGCCTCGATGCCGCTCATGCCGGGCATGGACACGTCCATCAGCACCAGGTCGGGCAGCAAAGCGGCGACCTGCCGCACCGCCTCCTGGCCGTCCTCGGCTTCGCCGACGATCTCCAGCGACGGATCCCGCGACAGCAGCGCTACCAGCCCGGCGCGCAGCAGCGCGTGGTCGTCGACGATGAATACGTGATGCTTCTTGCTCATGCCACTGTCCATTTTTCTTCCACCTGGTTGAAGGTCGTCTGCGCGGGGCCGCATGTCAGTTGCGCGCCTGCATGAACACCCACTCGGAATACTTCGTGGCGCTTTCGAACTGCCGGTCCACGCGCGCGAAGTTGTTCTTCTTCAGCGGCTCCGCCGCGGACAGGCTGTGCACGCCGTAGATCTCGCCGCCGGCGCCCTTGACCAGCCCCCACTCCGCCGTTCCGGTGATCGGATCGAGATAGAGCTTGCGCAGGTAGCGACGCACGCCCGGCACCCGTGGATCCTGCAGCAGTTCCTCCAGCCGCATCGGCGCGCGCCTGCCGTTGCGCGGGGTGTTGGTCGCGTAGCGGTCCAGCGCGGAGCGGAATTCCTGGCCGATGAACAGCAGTTCGCGCTCCTTCTCCCGCTGCTGCACCGTGTGCCACACCTGTCCCGCGGCGGCCAGCACGACGCCCATCACCGCGACGAGCACCAGCACCGCCAGGTAGGTAAAACCGCCCATGCGCCGCCCGCGGCATGTTCCGGGTGTCCTGGAGGAGTGCGGCGAGCGGATCATGCAAAGCTCCTCACCAGCTCTGGAAGGCCGTGCCGTTCCGGGCGAGGCCAGGCGCACCACTGCGCACGTCGAATACCACGCCCATGTCCGGGTCGGGCGGAGGAACGCTGACCCAGGTGAGTTCGCTCTGGGTGATCGGGTCGGACGGGATGCGGCGCAGGTACTTCGCAGTCACCAGCTCCTCCAGGCTGTCGGGGTACCTGCCCTTGTCGCCGTAGTACTTGTCCAGCGTGTCGCGCAGAACGGCGAGGTCCTGCTGCAGCACCGCTTCGCGCGACCTCTCCACCCCGGACAGGTAGCGGGGGACGGCGACGCCAAGGAGCAGCGCGATGATCGCCAGCACCACGAGCAGCTCGATCAGCGTGAAACCCCGGGTCGTCTTGCGTGCAGCCATGCCGTGCTCCCTCACCAGCGGGCGTAGGGAACGCCATTGAGGCCGACCCCGGGTGCCTTCGAGAAGACGTCGAACACGTCCTCGCCCTCCTGCGGCGCGTCCGGCGGGCTGGCGTAGCTGCGCTTGCCCCAGGTGTCCTCGGGCGCGACGGCGGGATCCGGGGCAAACGGATCCCGCGGCAGGCGCCGCAGGAAGTAGATCCGTCGCTTGTGGTCGGGGCTGCCGGCATCGACGAGCCCGTCGACCAGCACCTGCAGCGAGGGCGGATAGCCGGAGTCCTGCAGCACATTCGAAATGCGGCCTTCCTCCACTGCGCGCTTGTAGGCGTCCAGCGCCGTTCGGAGCTCGCGCAGGTTCAGCCGCAGCTCCTGCTCCTTGGTGCGCCGGGCGCTCACCTGCGCGAGTTGCACGGCGGCCGAGGCGAGCAGTGCGACGATGGCAACGGTGGCCAGCAGCTCGATGAGCGTGAAGCCGCGGGTCCGGGCGCAGGCCTTCATGGCGCCACCTTCACCAGGTACGCAGCGGGCGCCGTGATCGGCATGGCGTCGCCGGCAGGGCCGCTGGAGGTGACCCGGCTCACGGCCACCGGCACGCCCGCACTGGGCCCCAGTGCCTCGAACGTCAACGCCACCAGCGCGCCCGTCCCCTTGACGCCCTCGGCACCCCTGCTGGACATCTGCAGCTGGATCTGCCCCGCCACCTCGTCGATGTTCCTGACCAGGACGAGCGGCGAATCCGGCTGCTGCAGGAAGCTGCCCTCGGACAGGTCCACGACCTTGAGCAGCTTGGGGTCGAAGGCGATCGTCATTTCCAGCCGGTTCAACGGCTGCGGCGCGTTGACGTTCAGGACCAGGCCGACGCTGGCGCCGGGTGCCACCTGCGTGGGCCCGTCCCACGAGAGGACGACCGGCGCCGCCACTGCCGGCACCGGGTTGCCCGGATTCGCGGGATTGGCAACCGCGCCGCGCGTCGGCGCGGCCCCGCGGCCGGTAGCGGGCGCAGCGGCGGCGACGGGCGCAGTGGGGGTGAGGGAGATCCTTCCGACCGGGTTCACGTTGAGGGCGCCATTGCGCAGCGTCGCTTCGGTTCCCGCCCAGTACTCCTGTTCCCTGCCCTCGGCGACGCGCCCGCTGTGCACGATGCGGGGCGTGATGGACAGCACGATCTCGGATTTCGTGCCGTTGTCCCTGTGGCTCGAGAACAGGCGTCCGATGACCGGCAACTCGCCCAGGCCCGGAACTTTCGTCGCGGAGCGTCGGTCCTCGTCACTGATGAGGCCGCCGAGGATCTGCGTCTCGCCGTCCCTCAGGCGCAGCACGGTGGTCGCGTTGCGGGTGCCGATCTCGTAGGCCAGCGTGCCGGACTGCGAGTTCTGCACCTCCTTGATGATGGAGCTCACGTCCAGGGCGACCTTGATGACCACCTCGTCGTCCAGGTGGATGTCCGGTTCGACGTCCAGCTTCAGCCCCACGTCCAGGTACTGCACGCTGCCGGTCACCACCGGCGAGCCGGTGCTCACCGGCGTCACCGCATTGGTGATCACGGGTACCCGGCTGCCGATCATGATCTTGGCCTTCTCGCGGTTGCGCACCCGGATCCGCGGGCTCGCCAGCACGTTCGTGTCGCCGTCTTCCAGCCGCAGGTCGAGCGTCGCCGCAAGCGGGGAGGCGAGCAGGTCGGGCGCCCGGACCCGGCGCAACTGGCCCAGGGTGACCGCGCTCTCGGGTGTGATCAGGCTGAGGGTGGAGGGCCACCGGATCCCGAGCTCGCTCAGGCGCGTGGAACTCACCTCGAGCACCTCGACCTCCAGCATCACCTCGGCCTGGTCGATGTCCTGGTCGGCAATCATCTTCTCGGCCAGCCGGATCGCGTCAGGGGTGTCGCGCATGACGATGGAATTCGTCTTCTCGTGCACGAAGACGTCCTTGGTCTTCAGCAGCGTCTTGATCATGGTCAGGATCTGCTTGGGGTCCGCATTGGCCAGGTGGAAGCTGCGGATCTTCAGCTCCTGGAACTCCTTCAACTTGGCGGCGGTGGCCGGGTAGATGAACACGGTGTTGTCGCTGAGCACCTTCTTTTCGAGCTGGTTCTGCAGCAGGATCAGGTTGATGGAGTCCTCCACCGACACGTTGGTCACGAAGATCGAGGTCTTCAGGTCCGGCTTCACATCGCGGTCCAGCAATACGTTGATGCCGCTCGTGCGCGAGAGCGCCTCGAACACCATCTTCAGGTTCGCATCGCGGAACTGCAGCGTGACCGGTTTGGTGAACTTCGCCTTGAGCGAAGGTTCGGCGGCCGCCGCCCGGGCCAGCTGTTCGCTCCACCCACGCTGCAGGAGCAGTGCATGGCGGTTCCTGCTGTTTTCCTGCAGGACCTGCCGCACGATGGCGAGCGCGGCCTCGGGGTCCTTGCGCTGCGTGAACTGCTCTTCGGCCTGCTTGAGGGCCACTTCATGGCGGCGATCCATCTGCAGCAGTTCGATGCCGACCTGGGCCCGCCGGCTGTCCGGCTGGATGGCCAGCACGCGCTGGTACAGGGCCAGTGCGGCCTCGGGCCGGTCGGCTGCGCGTTCCCGTTCGGCGCCCGCCAGCAGCGTGTTGAGGACCTGCTCGCGGTTGCGCATCAGGTCGGCGCGAAACGCGAGGTTGTCCGGGGCTGCGCGGCTGGCATCGGCCAGCTTGGCCAGGCCTTCCTCCACCCGCCCCTGGCCAAGGTAGGCAAGGCCTTCCTTGTGCTGTTGCTGCCCGGCGCAGCCGGCCAGCACCAGCGCGCAGACCAGCATCGGCAGCAGGGGAGCGCCCCGGCGGCCCGCCGTTGCATGTTGCAGGCGGGTTGCCGCACGCATCACGTGCCTCCCGTACTGATCGTCTGCAGGGTACCCAGCGGCAGGTACGTCAGTTCGAGCTGCCGCTCGCCAAGGCGCTCGATGCGGTAGGTGTCCTCGATCACTTCGCCCACGGACACCGTGTAGACACGGTCTCCACGCACCAGCAGGATGACCTTTTCGGCACCGTCCTCGTACCGGCCCATGTAGGTGAAGGGCATGGGCGGCGCCGTCGGCGGTGGCGGCGGCTCGGGCTTCACGGCTGGCGCGGGCGGCGGGGGCGGCGGCGCAACATGCCAGCTCATGGCCGCGAACGAGTGGCTCGCCGCCTCCTCGATGCCGACGTCCGGCTCCACCCGCGGGAATCGCTCCAGCTCCACGCGCAAGAGCGCAGGCGCGCCCGCC
>JAQGMY010000117.1 GCA_028292105.1 Ramlibacter sp. | reverse complement strand
AGCAAGTCCGCAGGTGCTGCTATAATCTGAGGCTTCGCGGCTGTAGCTCAGTTGGATAGAGTACTTGGCTACGAACCAAGGGGTCGTGGGTTCAATTCCTGCCAGCCGCACCAACTAAATCGTTAGTGAATTCAGGGGTTACGTCTCACGAGGACGTAGCCCCTTTTCTTTGGCCGCGCGACTTTTCGCGCGAGGGCTGCGGCCATCAGCATCAGGGCGGCGAAAGGTCGTTCGTTCCATGCTGTCCGGGTGAGTGACGCCATTGACTCATCAATGAGGGCGCCATGGACTACGCCCCTGGCCCAGCGTTGGCCTGATGCTCAGGTGAAAACGAAAGCCGCCTATCTCACGCCTCCTTGACCTGTTCAAAGCTTCAGTCATTCGAGAACGCCAATGGGAGGACACCATCCTGGCAGAGTCCTACCCACCGTTTGCGCCCAGCACCCTGGCCACGGTGCCTCCAAAACGGGACTTCGTGGAAACGATCCCGATGCGCCGGATCCCGTGGCCTTGAGGTAAGCCTACCGGTCCGTCTCACGCGCCTGTGCGTTCTCCGCCAGCAGCTGGAGGCACTTGCGCCGCAGGCTGGTGATCGCCAGCCGGTGGTCGTGCCGGGCTCGTTCCAGCGGGTCCCCGGGCTCTGCCGTCCCGCTGCCATTCTTCCAGAGGCAGTGGACAAGCTCGGCGTGCGAGATCAGCAGTGCCACGTATGGCACCGACAGCTGCGGGACGGCGGCGCTGTACATCTTGAGCTCGTCCATCGAGGCGCTGGCGCGATGGTAGAGGTCCATGTCGGGCCATGCCCTCATCAGGGCGTCGAAGGTGACGTCGTAAGCATCCAGGGTGGCGGCCAGCTGGAAGGCGACCGCGTCCAATGCTCGTGCTTGTGATGCGCTCATGGGTGTCCGATGTGGGCAGTGCTTGATCGGCCCCGTCGCTCCTTGTTTCCGGATTGTCAACGCGGCCGAGCACGACAGGGCTCGGTGCGTGTCGTATTCCACCGTTTGGGTCACGCAAAGCTGCTCGGCCGGCGGCAGTGCGGCCGGTGCCGTCCATTACAGTTCTGGCATGTCGTACCGGACACCATCCCAGAAGGTGATCGCCCAGCTGGCTGAAGCCGAGGGCTGGGATGACGCCGATGTCGTGATCGAGGGCCTGGACCAGAGCGGCAAACCGATGGCGCTGACGCGCCGGCAGGCGGCCGTTCCGGGCGCGCTGGTGCGGCGCTGGCTGGTGGTGCGCGGCGCCGGCGGCGAGCCGCTGCTGCGCGTGGTGCGGACGTTCGTCTCGGCCGACGGTTTCCTTTTTACGGTGCGGGTTCGAGACCGGAAGGAGTAGGCGCAGTGCCTCAGCCGTTCGGGTGGCTGGAGCCGCCGTCGGCGTTGCCTTCTGCCTTGGCCTTTTCCTGGCTGCGCATCCGGTTCATCGCCGATTCGGCACCCTCGCCGGAACCCGAGTCCTGCGACTGCTGTTGCTGCTGCTGGCCGTTGCCTGGTGACTTTTCCTGCTGGTCCATGTTCATCGCAATTGCTTCGTTGCTGTCATCCTAGGGAACGCGCGACACAGTCAGTAGCCAGCATTGACGCGGCAGCACGTAGGATGTTGCCGACGAGCGCTGGACAGGTCTAAGTGGCACGGAATCCTCGCTACAGAAGTTCCTTCCGCGTCGCCCAAGACGCTGTAGGTCACCTCCGACATGCGCTGTGTGGTGACTCCGACCGACCCGCAGTTGCCTGAGCCTTTCAATGCGCAGGCGCCAATCACGGCGCGCATCCAAGAAAGGCTCCCCGATGTCCACACCGCCTCCCGCCCGCGAACTCCAGGAGCTGATGGCCGACGTGGCGCAGCGGCAGGAAGGTGTCAGTCGGCGCACCCTGATCCGCGGCGCGATGCTGCTGGCCGTCAGCCTGGCGGGAGGCGCCAGCCTCAGCGCCTGTGGTGGTGGTGGCGACGACGACGGCAACGGCGGCGGCTCGGATCCCCTGGTGGACGCAGCGCTGCGGGCGCAGGGGCCGTTCCTGCACGGCGTGGCGAGCGGCGATCCCTTGCAGGACCGGGTGATGCTCTGGACGCGCGTCAGCGTGGCGGCGCCTGCCGCCCTCACCGTCGACTGGCAGGTCGCGCTGGACGCCAACTTCGGCGTGCCGGTGGCGCAGGGCCAGGCCTCGACCGGCCCGGACCGGGACTTCACGGTGAAGGTCGACGCCGGCGGCCTCAAGGCGGGCACCACGTACTACTACCGCTTCCTGCTGGCCGGCCAGGTGTCCAACACCGGCCGCGCCAGGACCTTGCCCGGCGGCGGTGTCGACCAGGTGCGCTTCGCCGTGTTCTCCTGTGCCAACTTTCCCGCCGGCTACTTCAACGTGTACGCGCACGCCGCGCGCCGCGACGACATCGACTTCGCGCTGCACCTGGGCGACTACATCTACGAATACGGGCAGCTTGGCTACGCCTCGCAACTGGCGATCGCCTTCGATCGCGAGTCCGACCCCACGCACGAGATCGTGACGCTCGACGATTACCGTCGCCGCCATGCGCAGTACAAGAAGGATGGCGAACTGCGGGCGCTGCACGCCAAGCTGACCATGATCGCGGTGTGGGACGACCACGACCTGGCCAACAACGCCTGGAAGGCCGGCGCCGGCAACCACGATCCCGCCACCGAAGGCAGTTACGAGGCCCGCCGCGCCGCAGCCATCCAGGCGTACCACGAGTGGCTGCCGACGCGACTGCCCGATCCCGCCAATCCGCTGAAGATCTACCGCAGCTTCGACTTCGGCAGCCTGGCCTCGCTGCACGTGCTGGACACGCGGCTGATCGGTCGCGACGAGCAACAGACGTTGCAGCAGTACCTGGACGGGCTGGCCACCGGGCCCGACCGCCAGCTGCTGGGCACCGAGCAATCGGCCTGGCTCACGGCGCAACTGACCCGCTCCACCGCCACCTGGCAGGTGCTGGGCCAGCAGGTCCTGATGGCGCGCATGCTGATTCCCCTGAGCGTGGCCGCCGCGTTCACGGTGCAGACGCTGGCCGAGTTCCTGCTCGCGCAAGCCACACCGGACAACCTGCGCAGCGATGCGCAGCGCGCCTTGGTGCAGCAGGAGCGGGTGCCCTACAACCTGGATGCGTGGGACGGCTACCCGGCCGCGCGCGAGTCGGTCCTTGCCGTCGCCCGTGACCTGGACCGCAACCTGATCTCGCTGGCCGGCGACACCCACAACGCCTGGGCGAGTGATCTCACCGATGCGGCCGGCAAGCCGGTGGGCGTGGAGTTCGCCACGGCATCGGTCAGCTCGCCCGGCTTCGAGCGCCTGCTGCCGCTGATCTCCTCCACGCTGCTGGAAGATGGCTTTCCCAAGATGGTGAGCGACCTGAAGTACGCCGAGCTGAGCAAGCGCGGCTACCTCGTCCTGACCCTGACGCCGCAACAGGCGCGCTCCGACTGGGTGCAGGTGAGCACCGTCTTCTCGCGTGACTACAGTGCCGGCGTGGTGAAGAGCCTGCGCACGCTGCCGGGGCAGCGCACCATCGTGCCGGTCTAGGCGAACAGCCGGCCGAAGCCGCTGCTGGCGGGGTCCAGGCCCGCCAGCCGCACGACGTCCCAGAAGCCGGCCGGCGAACTCGCGGTGACCGGCAGCGCGAGCTCCTGCTCCAGCTGGCGGATGGCGTCGAGCGTCAACAAGCCACCGCAGGAGATGAACACGCCGTCGGCTGACGGATCGCGCGCGAACACCTTCTTGGACAGGTCGACCAGCGACTGCGTCGAGACTTCGCCAACTTCCTTCACGCCGACGATCGACATGCCCTCGATCGCGGTCACGGTGAAGCCCGCGTGCGTCAGGTAGGCCACCAGCTTGTCGTTCAGTTCGTCGATGTACGAGGTGGCGACGGCGACGCGCCGGATGCCCAGGTGGCGCAAGGCCGCGACGATGGCGTGGCTCATCGTCGTGCAGGGGACGCCCGTCGCCTCCTGCATGGCGGCCCGCAGCGATTCGGTGAACTCCGGTCCGCGGTAGAAGCTGATCGAGGTTCCCATCAGCGAGATCGCTTCGGCGCCGGCCGCCTTCAGTTCGCGCGCGCGATCCAGCACGGTATCGATGACGGGCGCGAAGCCTTCCGGCGACACCCCGGCGATGCCCAGGCCGCGGGCGACGAAGCGAACCCGTTCGCCGTAGAGCATGGGCCCGTCCTGCGGTACCTGGCCGTGACCGGGCGGAACGATCAGGCCGATGGTGCGCGGCGTGCTCATTCCATCTTCACCTTCTGGGCCTTGATGATCCTGGCCCAGGCGGCGGACTCCTGCTGCAACGCCGCCGCCAACTGCGCCGGCGGGAGGTAGGCGGGTATCGCGCCTTGCTGCGCCGCGGTCTGCGCCAGCTCCGCGCTGGCCAGCACGGTGCGCACGGCCTCGTTCAGTCTTTCGACGACGGCCGCCGGCGTGCCGGCGGGCGCCAGCAGCATCAGGCGCGGCGCCACGTTGAACCCGGGCAGCGCCTCGGCCATCGCCGGGACGTTCTCCGCTCCCGGCAGCTTGCCGGTGTTCATCAGCGCCAGCGCCCGCAGCTTGCCCGAGCGCGCCTGCGCCATGCCGGCGGTGGCGCTCACCACGCCGATGGGCACCTGGCCGCTGATCACGTCGGGCACGATCTGCGCGGCGCCGCGGTAAGGGATGTGGATGATGAAGGCGCCGGTCTGGGCCTTCATCATCTCGAAGCCCAGGTGGTGCACGGTGCCGACGCCCGAGGTCGCATACGAGTACTTGCCGGGATTGGCCTTCAGCAGCGCGATCAGCTCCTTGGGCGTGGCTGCCGGCACGTTGTTGTTGGCCACGATCATCAGCGGCGCCAGGAAGGCGCTGGCCACCGGCGTGAACGACTTGATCGGGTCGACGTTGGCGCGCGGCTGCAGCTGCGACGTGATCAGCATGCCGGTCTCGCCCATGAGCAGGGTGTAGCCATCGGCCGGTGCCTGCGCGACCACCTCGGCGGCGATCATGCCGGAGGCGCCGGACCGGTTCTCCACCACCACCTGCTGGCCGAGGATGGCGGGCAGCCGCTGCGCCAGCAGGCGCGCCATCGCATCGACGCCGCCGCCCGCCGCATAACCCACCATCAGGCGGATCGGCTTGGTCGGATAGGCGCCGCCCTGGGCGCCGGCGAACGGCGCCGCCAGTGCGAGCGCGGTCGCCAGCAGGGCGCGGCGGTGGATGGTGCTAACGGATCTCTTCACTGCTTCGTCTCCTTGTTTTGTCACTCGATTGTCAGGCCTTGCCGACCCCACGCGAGCCTGGACGCCTGGCCAGTTCCGCTATCCGCTCACGGTTCGGGCGGAAGCCCAGCCCCGGCGTCTCGGGCAGGGTGAGCACGCCGCCCGAGGGTTCCGGCAGGTCGTCGAACACCAGCTTGCAGCATTCCACCGCCACCGAGTGGTACTCGACGAGCGAGCCGTTGGCGAGGCCGGCATGCAGGTGCATGTTGTGGTGCGGCCAGGCGCCGCCGTTGGCGAAGCTGGTGTTGAAGGCAGCGGCCATGCCGGCGATGCGCAGGCACTGGGTATAGCCGCCGGAGATGCAGGCATTGGGCTGCACCACGTCGACCGCCTGCGCCACCAGCATGTCGCGAAAGCGGCTGGCCAGGCCTTCGTTCTGCCCGGCCGCCAGGGGAATGCGCGTCTTGCCGCGCAGCTTGACCAGGTTCGGGATGTCGTTCTGCGCCACCGGCTCCTCGAAGAAGGTGATGCCGTAGTCCTCGATGCGCTGCGCCAGCGACAGCGCATGGAAGTAGTCCAGGCTGCAGTTGGCATCGATGAAGATCTGCACCTCGGGGCCCACCGCCTCGCGCACCGCGCGGATGCGCTGCACGTCCTCGGCGATCACCTGCGCCAGGGGCCGGGGTTCGTCGCGCCTTTGCAGGCCGTGATGGCCCACCGTCATCTTCAGCCGCTGGAACCCGCGCTGCACCCAAGCCGCCGCGGCGGCCGCCAGTTCCTCGCGGTCGAAGAAGGCGAAGCCGAAGGTCGCGTACACCGGCACCTGGCTGCGCGCGCCGCCCAGCAGGCGCCAGCACGGCTGCCCGAGGATCTGCCCCTTCAGGTCCCACAGCGCCAGGTCGATCGCTGCGATGGCGTGACTGGCGTAGCCGGACTGCCCGCGCGGCGTGAGCAGCCAGGACAGGCGGTCCCAGATCTGCTCGTGGCGCAGCGGGTCCATGCCGACGAGCGCATGCGCGGCGATGTCGTTGACGATGGAGCCGATCACCTCTTCTTCGGTGATGGCGGTCATGCCGGTCCCTATGCGCCCGTCGTCGAGTTCGACATCGACGATGCAAAGGGACAAGGATGTGGTCTTGGTGCGGCCACCGCTGTCGACGGTGACGGGCAAGTGCAGCGGCGTGGCGCGGACGGAGGCGATTTTCATGGCCCCGAGTCTAGTGGGTGCGTGCGCGCTACTTCTTTCGTCTGGCCCTGGCCGGCGCTTTCTTCTTCACGGCAATGAGGCTGTCCTTCAGCGAGCCTTCGAGTGTCTGCTTCAGGCGCGTCTCCAGCATGGCCAGCACCGCGGCTTCCTCCGGCTTGAGCTCCTGCAGCTTGTCCGCGAGCTCGCTTTCCACCTGCTTTTCGATCTGCAGCAGCATGTTGCCTTCGACGTAGGCGTTCAGCACCTCCGGATGGATGTAGCACTTGCGGCAGATCGTCGGCGTGTTGCCGAGCCGCGAGGAGACCCGCTCGATCGCGGCGCGCAGGTTCTTCTTCTGCGTTGCCTTGGTGTCGAAGGCCTGGAACTCCTGCAGCGCGAGTGCGGCCATGACGGTTCCCGCCCAGGTGCGGAAGTCCTTGGCGGTGATGTCGCGCCCGGTGCTCTCCTTGAGATAAGCATTGACGTCGGCGGACGTCACTTCGCGCACCTCGCCTTGTTCGTCCTTGTACTGGAACAGCCGCTGGCCGGGCAGCTCCTGGCAGGCCCGCACGATCTTCGCCACCCGCCGGTCCTTCACCTGCAGGCGCCAGGTCTTGCCGCTCTTGCCCTTGAACTGGAAGCGCAGCTCCGAGCCGTCCACCTTCACGTGCGGATTGCGCAGCGTGGTCAGGCCGTAGCTCTTGTTCTCCTTGGCATAGTCGTCGTTGCCGACGCGGATCAGCGTGGTCTCGAGGAGGTGCACGACGGTTGCCAGCACCTTCTCGCGCGGCAGGCCACGCAGGGCCATGTGCTCCGCGAGCTTGGCGCGGATCGCCGGCAGGGCGCGGGCGAACTCCATCATGTGCTCGTACTTCGTGCTCTCCCGGACCTCGCGGAACTGCGGGTGGTAGCGGTACTGCTTGCGGCCGCGGGCGTCGCGCCCGGTGGCCTGGAGGTGGCCGTTGGCGCGGTTGCAGATCCACACGTCCTGGTAGGCGGGCGGGATCGCCAGCTTGCGGATGCGCTCGAGCGTCGCCGCGTCGCTCACCCGCTCGCCATTGGGCTTGAAGTACTCGAAGCCGTCGCCGACGCGTTCGCGCCGGATGCCGGGGTCCTCGTCGCTGACATACAGCAGGCCTGCGGACTCGGCGGCTTCGCGCGGGTCGGCCAGGGGGGAGGGGGCGACTTCGGCGTCCAGCATTCAGTTGCGGAAGTTCTGCGTGACCATCAGGCCATGCATGCCGGCATCGAGGATGCCGATGCCGAGGCGGCCGAACTGCGGCCGCAGGATGTTGGCCCGATGGCCGGGGGAATGCATCAGGCCGTTGTGGGCGCTGACCAGCGTCGGCGCCAGCGCCAGGTTCTCGCCGGCGGTGAGGTAGCCGAGCCTGGCTTGCTGCAGCCGCTGGCCGAGGTCGTGGCCGTCCGGCGAGACGTGGCCGAAGTAGCCGCGCGCCAGCATGTCGCGGCTGTGCGCCCGCGCGACCTGCACGAGCTCGGGATCGGGCCGCACGGGCTTGAGGCCCGCGGCGCGCCGCTCGGCGTTCACCAGTTCCAGCATGCGGTCTTCCAGCTCGGGCCGCGGCGGCGCCTGCGTCACCCGGAAGTCGAGCGGCAGGCGCTCCCGGGAGTCGGGCTTGACCGTGATCGCCTGCAGGGTGCGCTGCACCACGGGATCGAACACGGGCGCCAGCTGCACCTCCACCCATTCCGCGGGCGAGGCGAAACGCGGGGCGAGGGCGCTCTCGTGCGCCCAGCTGCCGACGCGGGCGCCAAGCGGCACCGTCAGCAGCAGCACCGCGATCACGACGGCGTGGACGCCGCCATTGACGAGCCCGGGCAGCAGTCCGAGCAGCCGGTTCAGCGGCTTGTCGTGCACCGGCGGCGGCAAGCGACTGGCCAGGCGCAGGGCTGCCGTGCCCAGGATGAAGTGCACCAGCAGGAAGATCCCCACGAAGGCCAGCGGTGCCAGCCAGACGCCCAGCGCGGGCAGCACCTTGCCGATCCAGTGGCTCGCCTCGCGGTAGCCGATGAAGGCAGCGGCGAGGCTCGCGCCGAGCGTCAGCAAGTCGAGCGCGGCGAACAGGAAGCCGCGCCGCCACCCGGCCCAGGCACCCAGCAGCACGACGGCTACAAGAACAAGATCGATCGGATTGAGGTCCATGCCGCAGCCAGTATGGAGAACCGCGGGCCAAGGCTGACGTAGGACGACCTCGACGCTTCCGGGCGGACGCCCGCGTGCTGCCTCACCCAAACAGTAGATGTGCGTTCGCTCATTGCCTGCCCACAATCCACGCTGGCCGTTGCCCGGTCATGACTGCCGTACCTGATGTTTCGCCTCCTGATCTGCGATGACCATCCCCCGATCCGCACGGCCGTGCGCCTGCTGGCGCGCGAGGTAGCTGGGGGCGCGTGCGAGATCACCGAGTGCTCGAGCGCCGAGGAACTGCTGGCGATCCTCGAACAGGGCCGGCCGTACGACTTCCTCACGCTCGACCTGCAGCTGCCCGGCCAGTCCGGCCTCGACGTGCTGGCGCAGGTCAAACGCGTGCGTCCCAGCCTGCCGGTGATGGTGTTCTCGGCCGACGAAGCGCCCGAGCGCGTGACCGAAGCGCTGCAGGCCGGCGCCTCCGGCTACCTTTGCAAGACCGTGTCCGAGCAAGCGCTTACTGAGGCGCTGCGGGCGGCCGCGTCGCACAAGATCAGCCTGCCGGCCAACTATGCGCGGGCGCTGCCCTCGCCCGGCGGCACGCCCGACCTGCCGCTGTCGGCCCGCCAGCGCGAAGTGCTGCAATGCCTGCTGCGGGGCATGTCGGCCAAGCAGATTGCGCGGGTTCTCGGCATTTCCGACGGCACCGTCAAGAGCCATACTGTCGCGGTGTTCCGTGCCTTGAACGTCAGTTCCCGCGCGCAGGTGGTCCTCGAAGCGCACCGGCGGGGGATTCCGTTTGGCTCCTGAGGAGCTCGAACAGCAGCGCATCTCCTTCGCCCTCGAGCAGGGCATGACCGCCGCCCGCATCGCGATGCCGGCCATCCTGATCATGGCCGCCCCTGCCGTGCCGGGCACGGGCGTCGGCTTCACGGCAAGCTGGGCGGCCCTCACCATCGGCCTGCTGGTGGTGCGCAACCGCTTCCTGGGGCGCGCGCTCGTCACGCTGCAGGGGCCGGGCGGCACGCAGCGGGCCCGTCGGGTGCTGATCGTCTCGTCGCTGCTGCTCGCCGGCGTGCTCGGCGCGTTGCCGGTACTCGGCTTTCCGTCGATGTCGCAGGAAGTGCGCCTGATCCAGACGCTGTTCTTTTGCTGCTGGTGCTCCGCCGCGATGGCTTCGCTGGGCCCGTCCCCGGGGCTGTACACGGGCTACGTCGCGATCGCGCTGGGCAGCGTCGCCGTCGGGTGGATGCGCGTCGGCATCCCGGAAGGGCCTTACACATTGGTGGCGCTGGTGCTCTATGGCGCCGTGCTGCGCGCCTTTGCCAAGAACATCGCCCGCCGCATCAGCGAAGGCATCGCCATCCGCGCGGAGAATTCGGAACTGGTGCGGCAACTGTCGGCAGCCAACGAGGCCAAGACCCGGTTCATCATGGCCGCCAGCCACGACCTGCGGCAGCCCCTGCACGCCATCAGCTACCTCGGCGGCGTGCTGGGCCGCGCGCGCGACCCCGACGACGTGCGCAACGCCAACGAAGCGCTGACCGCCGCGGTGGAGGGCCTGAACAAGCTGTTCTCCGCCATCCTCGACCTGTCGCGCATCGAAAGCGGCGCGGTCCGCACGCACATGGTGTCGTTCAAGGTCGACGCGCTGGTGGCGCAGCTGGACGCGGAGTACCGGGCGATGTGCGTGGCCGAGGGCCGGCGCTGGGAGTGCCAGGTCGAAAGCGCCACGGCCTTGTCCGACCCGGCCTTGCTGGAGCGCATCGTGCGCAACCTGCTGGACAACGCGCTGAAGCACGGCGGCTCCGGCCTCATCCGGCTGGCGGTGTTCCGGCGCGACGAGGAGGTGTTGATCACGGTCAGCGACACCGGCCCCGGCATACCGCCCAGGGAGCGCACTCGTGTGTTCGACGAGTTCTACCGCGTCGACGACGGCGGCGGCCAGCCCGGCCTGGGCCTGGGGCTGTCGATCGTCAAGCGCCTGGTGGAGCGTCTCGGCTGCCGGCTGGAGATGGAGTACACCGACCCGGTGGCCGAGCGCGGCACCTGCATTTCGCTCTACGTGCCGCGGGGCACCGATGCCGCGCCGGAGCCTGCCGGCGCCGCCGCTGGCGGCCGGAGCGGCGAACAGGACGTGTCGGGGCTGGCGGTGCTGGTGATCGACGACGACCTGGCCGTGCTCAACGCCACGCGCGCGCTGCTGGCGCAGTGGCATTGCCGCGTCGCCACCTGCGGCCGCGCCGACACGCTCGACGAGGTGCTGGAGGATTTCGGCCCGCCCGACGTGGCGCTGGTCGACTACCAGCTCGGCGCCGACCTCAACGGGCTCGAGCTCGTCGCGCGGGTACGGCTGCGTTATCCGGAGATGGGCGTGGTGATGGTCACCGGCGAATCCGACGACCGCATGCTGGAGCAGCTGGGCGAGTCGGGCCTGCCGGTGCTGGAGAAGCCGGTCAGCCCCGCCGAACTGCGCCTGACCCTGTCGCTGTTCAAGGCCGCGGGGGAGTGAGCGCCGGGAGCAGCGGCGGCGGCGCTTTGCTTCGCAGCGCCACCGTCCCCTGGGTTTCCCGGCAGCGCCGCGCCGGCCGAAACCGCAAGCGCGCCACCGCCACCGCCTGCGCCATCTCCGTGAATTCACCGAGGTACTCGTTGGTCGCATCGGGTGGAAAGCAGCTGGGCGGGCAAAGGTTGCGGTCGTGCACCGCATGGGCGCCGTCGGACTGGGCGTCGCAAGCGACGAAGTAGCTGGCCATTGTTGGTTTTCCTCCTTGACGACCCATGCTATGGGCGGCTGGAGGGCGACCACATCCCCCAATGGGCAGGCCGCGCCTTGTCAACGCCGAGGGTGGGTGACGAGTTCGCGCCGCAGCGCGGCAATCATCGCGGTCATCTCTTCGCTGTCCGGGGCCAAGAGGCTGCGCGCGCCGGCGTGATGGAAGTGCGCCCAGCGCACGTTCCAGCCGTGGGTGTCGGCCAGTTCCACGTAGAGCGAAGGCTTGTCCCCATGGCCGTGGCACTGGCCCGAGATGACGTGGCCGATGCGCAGCTCGCG
The DNA here is from genome assembly GCA_028292105.1 of Ramlibacter sp. Taxonomy (GTDB): domain Bacteria; phylum Pseudomonadota; class Gammaproteobacteria; order Burkholderiales; family Burkholderiaceae_C; genus Ramlibacter. Next base: position 1,612 of record JAQGMY010000117.1, on the reverse strand, counting down.
GCAGACCAGGTCCACTGCATGCGGCGGTGCCTTGGCCAGGTAGTCCGAGCTGATCAGGATGGCTTGCAGCGCGGGATCTTGTTGCAGCCGCTCGCGCAGCAGGTCGGCAATGTCCTGGCCCACCAGGCGCAGCGAGGGAGCGCCCGCATGCTTGAACGGCAGCACGGCCACGAGCGGCCGCCACGGGTCCGGCCCATACAGCTGGTCGAGGTCCGGCGGGTCGGTCGGGGAGGGGTTCAAGCGGCAGCCTGGGAGTTGTCGCAAATTCTAGGCATCGCGGCGCCTGGAGCGTCTCCCCCAAACAAGGGGTCACCACGCGCGGCAGGCTCGGCCGCGAGGATGCAGGACACCGGGGGCGCCACAGCCGTGGAGGCACTGGGTATGCTTGGCGCATGAGCAAGGCGTTCACCCGCGAGAGCGACACCGACGAAGACGATGACGGCGGCGCAGTGCTGCCCGCCTTGCCCACGGGCGGCAAGAACTACATCACGCCACAAGGCTACGCGCGCTTGCGCGACGAGCTGCTGCACTTGATCGACGACGAGCGGCCCAAGGTCGTCGAGGTCGTTCATTGGGCGGCGAGCAATGGCGACCGCTCGGAGAACGGCGACTACATCTACGGCAAGAAGCGGCTGCGCGAGATCGACCGGCGCATCCGCTTCCTCACCAAGCGACTGGAGATCGCGGAGGTCACCGACCCCTCGCTGCACCATGGCCGCGACCAGGTGTTCTTCGGCGCGACCGTTTCGTATGCCGAAGAAGACACCGGCGAGCAGCGCACGGTGACCATCCTGGGCATCGACGAGTCCGACAGTGCGCAGGGCCAGGTGAGCTGGATCTCCCCGATCGCGCGCGCGTTGCTGAAGGCTCGGGAGGGCGATGTCGTCAAGCTGGTGACGCCGGCGGGCGTGAAGGACGTGGAGATCCTGCGGGTGAGTTACCCGGCGGCTTAGTGCCCCGGCCGGATCCGCTGCGCGTTCATCACCGATGGCGTGCGCTTGAGGTTGCGCAGCACGGACTCCAGGAGCGCCTTGTCCCGCACCGCCACCACGAAGCGAAGATCGGTCGCATCCTGGGCGCGGTCGTCGTCCATGTCGACGTGCGTGATGTCGGCTTCGGCATTGGCCAGCGAAGCGGCGACGCGCGCCAGTGCGCCCTTGCCGTTGGCCACCGTGACCAGCACGCCGGTTTCAAAGGACCGCACCGGCTCGTCCGACCATTCGACGCCGATGAAGCGCTCGGCGTCCTTGTGCTGCAGCCGCTTGGCCACCGCGCAGTCGGTGCAATGGACCACCAGGCCCTCGCCGCGGCCCAGGTAGCCGACGATCGGGTCGCCAGGCACCGGCCGGCAACAGCTGGCGAACTGGACCGAAGCGTTCTCGCTGCCGTCCAGCGTCAGGCCGCCCTGGGACACGTTCTCGTGCGCCGTGAAACGCTCACGGCTCAGGAGCAGCGCATCCGGCTTCTCGCCCAGTTCACCCAGCAGCACCATCAGGCGCTTGGCGACGATGCTCGCGATGCGACGGCCCAGCCCGAGGTCGGTCAGCAACTCGGCGCGGCTCTTGTTGCCGGTGAAGCGCAGCAGCTTTTCCCAGATGGCGTGGTACGGCTC
>JAQGMY010000094.1 GCA_028292105.1 Ramlibacter sp. | reverse complement strand
GTGCAGGGCCGACCTGCTAGCCTGGCGCTGCCGATTCGCCTGCGGCCCGGCCTGGATTGGGCGTCGCGCGCGCTATCGCCGCGCTCAACACCTCGGGGGAACAAGGCTTGGGCAAAACCTCGAAACCGAGGCTGGTGGCGGCGTCGATGCGCTCGGCATAGCCCGTCATCAGCAGTACGGGAAGCCCCGGCATCTCCGCGCGCAGACGCCGAGCCAGTGCCATGCCATCCATCTCGCCCGGCATCATCACGTCGGTCAGCACGAGGTCGGCCCGCGACTCCTGCACCGCCAGCCACTCGAGGGCGGCTGCCGCGCTGTCCACCCGGGCCACGGTGCAACCCAGGGCCTCCAGCAGGGGCAGCAAGGCGGAGGCCACCTCGTTGTTGTCTTCGACCACCAGCACCGAACGCTCCAGCCGCCGGTTCACCGGTTGCCGGCTGGACTGCGCCGGACCCTGGCCCGCCTGCGCGGCGGGAAAGAACAGGCGCACCGTCGTACCTTCCCCGACGATGCTTTCGACGGCGGCGGCGCCACCGGCACGCTCGCACAAGCCATAGACCTGGCTGAGACCCAGGCCGGTTCCCTGGCCCAGGGGCTTGGTCGTGAAAAACGGCTCGAAGACCTTGTCCAGCAGGTCGGGCGCGATGCCGGTGCCGGTGTCTACTGCTGCGATCAGGACGACGGGGCCATGGAGCTTCTGCGGGATACCCTCGGTCGCGTTGCCCGCCACGATCTTGAAGGACCCGCCCGCAGGCATGGCGTCCCGCGCGTTGATGGCCAAGTTGAGGAGCGCGAGCTCCAACTCGGCGGAGTCGACCGTCACCGGTGCCGTGTCGGGCGCAACCTCGATCGCCAGGGCGACCTGGCTGCCCAGTACCGGGGCGATCAGCTCGCGGGTGGTGGGCAGTTTCTGCTGCAAGGTCACCAGCTCCGGCAGCAGCGCCTGCCGCCGCGAGAACGCCAGGAGCTGGCGCGTGAGCTTGGTGGCCGAGTCCACCGCCCTGCCGATCGACAACAGCTGCTTCTCGCCGGCGGCGGCCACGTGGCGCTGCAGGAGGAACGCGTTGTTGCTGATCACCATCAGGGCATTGTTGAAGTCGTGCGCGACGCCCCCGGTCAGCCGCCCCATCGCTTCCAGCTTCTGCGCCTGCAAGAGGGCGGCCTCGGCGCGCTCGCGGGTGGAAATCTCGGCCCGGAGCCGGTACGCCGCCTCGACCGCTTCACGGGTGCGCCTGAGGGCCACCCGGGCCGCAAAGAAGAGGGCCGCGAACGGCGGCAGCCCGAGCGCCAGCAGCACGGCCATTTCCTGGACAAGCTGCGATCGCAGCTGCGTCATGTTCATTCCGGTTCCGACGAACAGCGGGTAGCTCCCGATCCTCTTGAACGCCAGCAAACGGTCCTGGCCGTCGAACGAGGAGGTGCCGCGCAGCTGCCCGGAGACTTCTCCGGCCACCACCCGCTGCAGGATCGGACTGGAGGCGCCCAGCCGGTCGGGCGCGCCGCCGATCACCGGCCAGCGGGTGTAGACGGGCCCGTTCTGGCGAAACAGGTTGACGGCCAGGCCGGGCTCGTCGGCCACGAGGTCCGAGTAGAACTGCTCGAAGTAGGAGGAGAACAAGCTCACGTTGATGACGCCACCGAAGCCGCCATCGGCGCCGTTGAAGCGCAAGCTGATGTCCAGGATGCGGTCCCCGCTGAGCTTGGCAATGATCGGCTCGGACAGGTAACGCCCGGAGGACCCGGAGCGATGGAACTGGAAATACGCACGATCGCTGAGGTCGATCGCCGGCGCCGGGACCGCCATGCTGGTGGCGATCGGCTTGCCCTCGGCGTCGATGATCCAGATCGAGTGGATCTGCTTCTGTCCCGCAGTGCGTGCGCGCAGGGCTTGATGCAGCCGCAGCGAGGCATTGGCCAGTTCGGACCGCGTCTTGCCATCGACCAGGTCGAAGATGCGGTCCTGCAAGGCTTCGGCGCCGCCCAGCACCTTGGCCGCGTGCTCATGCGCGACCCGCAGCGACCTGCTCACCCGCTGCTCGGCCCCGTCCCTGGCTTCCGCAAACCGGAATGCGCCAAGCGAGGTGTAGATCAACAGCGGCACCGCGACGCTGAGGATCGCCAGCGTGCGGAAGGACCATAGCGGTTCGAGGCTTCTTCTTGGCATCGCGCTCCCGGGAACTGCTAGCCCACCACGCGCAGCATCTTCACCAGGTCAGCCATCCGGTAGGGCTTGGGCAGGAAGTGGAAGCCGTCGAGGCTGCCCTGGTCCTTGTCCAGGGCCGGGTTGGCATAGCCGGACGCCAGGATGACCTTCATGTCCGGCACTGCCGCGCGGGCCTGCTGCGCGAGCTGGATGCCGCTCATGCCAGGCATGACCACGTCGCTGAGCATCAGGCGCAGGTCCGGCGTGCGGTGCAGGACGCCCAGGGCCTCCTCGCCGGAGTTGGCGGACAGCACATCGAAGCCGAGGGTGCGAAACAGCTCGGAGGTGATCTCGAGCACTTCCGGCTGGTCGTCGACGATCAGGACCTTTTCCGGCGCGACCTCTTGCGCGGTTTCATCGGCGGTGGCCGCAAGCGCCGGAAAGTACATGGACATCGTGGTGCCTTCGCCCAGGCGCGATGCGATGTCCAGGTCACCGCCCGACTGCTGCACCATGCCATACACCTGGCTCAATCCGAGCCCGGTTCCCTTGCCCAGCGGCTTGGTCGTGAAGAAGGGTTCGACAGCGCGCGCCATGGTTTCCGGCGACATGCCGGATCCGGTGTCCTGCACGGAAACCACCACGTACTGCCCCGGAGCGAGCTCTTGCCGTTTTTTCTTGAGCTCCAGCACCTGGGTCGACACCACGATGCGGCCGCCATCCGGCGTGGCATCGCGGGAATTCACCACCAGGTTGAGCAGCGCCGTTTCCAGCTGCGCCGCATCCACCATGACCTGCGGCAGCTTGTCCGCAAGCTTCACCTGGAAGTCGATGCCGTCCCGGCCGGCCCGGCGCAGCACGGCTTCGAAGGAGTTGACGATCCGGTTGACGTCGCGCGGCTCGGGGCTCATCGGCTGCTGCCGGGCGAAGCTCAGGAGTTGCTGCGTCAGCAGCGCGCCCCGGCTGGCGGCCTGGTCGATCGCGTCGAGCAGGCGGACGTCCGCCGGCTCCCTGACGCGTTCCCGCAGCAGGGAGACGCCGTTGGTGACGACGTTCAGGAGGTTGTTGAAGTCGTGGGCAATGCCGCCGGTGAGCATGCCGAGCGCCTCCATCTTCTGCGCCTGGAACAAGGCTTCGCGCGTTTCTTCGAGCGCGGTGGCCGCCTGTTTGCGCTCGGTGATGTCGCGGGTGATCTTGGCGAATCCGACCAGCTGGCCCATGTCGTTGCGGATCGGGTCGATGACCACGTGGGCCCAGAAGCGGGTGCCGTCCTTGCGCACGCGCCAGCCTTCGGCTTCGAAGCGGCCGGACTCCGCGGCTTGCTGCAGTGCCCGCGCCGGCAGGTTGTTCGCCCGGTCTTCTTCGGTATAGAAGCGGGAGAAATGGCTGCCGGCGACCTCGTCCTGGTCGTAGCCCTTGATCCGCCGGGCGCCGGCGTTCCAGTTGGTGATCAGTCCCTCGGGCGACAGCATGTAGATCGCGTAGTCGGTGACGCCTTGCACCAGCATGCGGAAGCGTTGCTCGCTCTCGCGCAGCGCCTCCTGCGCTTCCTTCTTGTCCGTGATGTCGCGGGTGATCTTCGCAAAGCCCACCAGCTCGCCGCGCTCGTCCCGAATGGCATCGATGACCACGCTGGCCCAGAAACGGCTGCCGTCCTTGCGTATCCGCCAGCCCTCCGCCTCGAACTTGCCCGACTCCGTTGCGGTCTGGAGCGCTCGCTCGGGCACGCCGTTCGCGCGGTCCTCCGCCGAGTAGAACCGGGAGAAGTGCTGCCCGATGATCTCGTTGGCCTTGTAGCCCTTGAAACGTTCGGCTCCGGCGTTCCAGCTCACGACCTGCCCTTCGGGCGAGAGCATGTAGATGGCGTAGTCGGTGACGGACGAAATGAACAGTCCGAGGCGGTCGATCTGGCCGTCCATGTTGTTCCAGTTGCTATCTCGGCTCATGGGCCCTTCCTGTCTTCGTTCATCGTCCGCCCCACCTGTGCGGCGTCCAGCATCTGCGAGATCTTGCGGGCGATCCTCTCCATCGTGAACGGCTTGGTCATGACTTCCATGCCGGGAGAAAGGAGTCCGCTGGCCAGGGCAGCATTCTCCGCGTAGCCGGTCATGAAGAGCACGCGCAGGCCGGGGCGCGTGCGCGCCGCCGCCTCGTGCAGCTGCCGCCCGTTCATCACGGGCAAGCCGATGTCCGTCACCAGCAGGTCGATCCTTTGCGGGGTTTTCAGGATGCGCATGGCGGCCGCGCCGTCGGCGGCTTCCAGCGTGCGGTAGCCGAGGCTGAAGAGCACGTCGATGACCAGTGAACGGACCACGGCGTCGTCCTCGACGACCAGCACGACTTCGCCGCGCATGCTCTCGTGCTCCTCGCGCAGCTGCGGGAGCGGCTCGGCGGCCGGAGCGTCGCCGTGGTGACGTGGCAGGAACAGCTTGACGGTGGTGCCACGACCGGGCTCGCTGTACAACTTGACGTGTCCGCAGGACTGCTTGGCAAAGCCATAGATCATGGACAGGCCCAGGCCCGTTCCCTGGCCGACCGGCTTGGTGGTGAAGAAGGGGTCGAACGCCTTGGACACGATGTCCGGTGTCATTCCGACGCCGGTGTCCGACACACTGATGCAGACATACTGGCCCGGCTTGAGCTCGCCCTCGTGCTTCGCGTACTCGTCGTCGAGCCATGCGTTCGAGGTTTCGATGGTCAGCACGCCGCCTTCCGGCATGGCGTCCCTGGCATTGATGCAGAGATTGAGCAGGGCGCTTTCCAGCTGGTGCGGGTCGCACGAAGTCACCCAGAGCCCGGCGGCCAGCACCAGTTCCACGCGGATGTTCTCGCCGATCGTGCGGCGTACCAGTTCCTCCATCGGCGAGATCAGCTGGTTGGCCCTGACGGGCTGCGGATCCAGCGGCTGGCGGCGCGAAAACGCGAGCAGCCGGTGCGTCAGCGCCGCCGCGCGCTCCGCAGAACCCATCGCCGCCGTGACCAGCCGCTCGATGTTGTCCAGCTTGCCGAGCTGCAGCCGCACCTTCAGCAGGTCGAGCGAGCCGGTGATGCCTTGCAGCAGGTTGTTGAAGTCGTGCGCGATGCCGCCGGTCAGCTGGCCGACTGCTTCCATCTTCTGCGCCTGCCGCAGGGTGTCTTCCACCTGCTGGCGCTCCCGCGACTCGGTGTGCAGGCGTTGCATGGCGTCCTCGAGATCGCGGGTGCGGGTCGCGATCCGCGCCTCGAGCTCCGCGTTCAGCACCCGCAGCTCGTTTTCGGCTTCCACCTTGTCGGTCACATCGGAGCCGTCCACGAAGATGCCGGAGCAGGCTCCGCTCGCCTCGACGATCGGCTGGTACACGAAGTCCACGTATCTCGTCGAGAGCGGGCCGCCCGCGCCTTGCTGCAGTTTGACTTCCGCCGAACGACCCACGTAGGGGGTTCGCGTCCGGTAGACCCGGTCGAGCAGCTCGACGAAGCCCTGTCCCGCCACTTCCGGCAAAGCCTCGGCGACGGTTCGGCCTTCCAGCTCCCGATGTCCCACGAGGGCCCGGTAACTTTCGTTGATCAACTGGAAGCGATGCTCCGGGCCGTCGAGAACGCAGAAGAAGCTGGGCGCCTGCTGGAACAGCAGGCGCAGGCGATCCCTTTCCGCATTGCGGCGCTCGGCCTCTTCCGCCTTCGCCAGGCTCGTCGCAATCTGTCCCGCCACGAGGTGGAGGAAAGCGGTGTAGTCCTTGTCGAACCGCAGGTAGGGGTTGATTCCGCAGACCAGGAAGCCGAGCGCCTGGTCCGAGCGGCGCTGCAGGGGCACGACGGCGGCCTGCGTGGCGGGCCGGTCCCAGACGCCGGACGGAACACCTTCCTCGTTGCCGATGTCCACGCAGTAGAGACCTTGGCCAGCGTGCACCCGTTGCGACTGCCAGAGCCCGCCGGCTGACTGGCGCGCAGGTGACAGATGCGTGCCGGCCGCCATGCCGGTGCAAGCCAGGAGTTCGGCGTCGCCGTCGGCGTCGAACTGATACACCAGCGCGAACGTGAAGTCGCGGCCGGCCTGGCCGAGCGCCGTTCGCGCGCCCTCGAGAACTGCCGAACGGGTGCTTGCCTGTGCCAGCGCGGCCGAGAGCTGGCGCAGTGCGGCGAGCCTGCGCTCGCTGATCACCCGGCCGGTTTCTTCCGTCACCGCACAGAACAGGCCCTGCACCTTGCCGCCGTCGCCGAGCAGCGGGCTGTAGGAAAAGGTGTGGTAGGTTTCCTCGGGATATCCGGAGCGCTCCAGCAGCAGCAGAAGCGCGCGGTCCCAGGTGGATTCGCCGCGCTCGTAGACGGCGCGGACGCGGCCCTCCACGCTGTCCCAGATCTCCGACCAGAGTTCGCGGGTCGGCATGCCCAGGGCCCTGGGATGCTTTACGCCCAGCGTCGGCCGGTAGGCATCGTTGTAGAAGAAGTGCACCTGCGGGCCCCAACCGAGCCACATCTCGAAGCGGGAAGTCAGGAGGATGCGCAGGGCGACCTTCAGCGCATCCGGCCAGTTTTCCGGCGGCCCCAGGGGAGTTGCGGACCAATCGTGGCCACGCATCAGCGTCGCCATTTCGCTGTCTCCGACGAAGACGTCCGAGAGTGGAGCGGGGCGGGCGAGCGTCGAATCCTGCATGGTTGGTGCTGAAAGCACTGCGCTTTTCTGGCGGTGACACCGCCGGGATGACAGATTAGCCCGCCGGTCACTGCCGGAGGGCGTGCATGAGCCTAGCTGTCGGGCAGCCTGCTATCTGTAGGACAAAGGATCGAGGGGGGCCGTCGTGGTTCCTGTTGTACGACAGTGGTTGGGTGCTCGACAGCACCGTCGAGGCCGTCGCGCACAATGCAGGCACATGTGCCTGTTGCGGCTGCAGTCTTTATGGATCAATTGAACAAGAACTGGCGAATGTCGGTCGCCCCGATGATGGATTGGACCGACCGCCATTGCCGCTACTTCCATCGCCTCCTCACCCGCCGCACCCGGCTGTACACCGAGATGGTGACGACCGGGGCGCTGCTGCACGGGGACGTGCCGCGCCACCTCGACTTCGATGAGACGGAGCATCCGCTCGCCCTGCAGTTGGGTGGCAGCGAGCCCGCGGACCTGGCGCGCTGCGCGACGCTGGGCGCGCAGTGGGGCTACGACGAGATCAACCTCAATTGCGGCTGCCCGAGCGAGCGCGTGCAGCGGGGTGCGTTCGGCGCTTGCCTGATGGCGGAGCCGCAGCTGGTGGCGGACTGCGTCAAGGCGATGGTCGACGCCGTTCAGGTGCCGGTGACGGTCAAGCATCGCATCGGCATCGACAAGGTGGAGAGCTACGCCTTCGTGCGCGACTTCGTCGGCCGGGTGGCCGAGGCCGGCTGCGGCGTGTTCATGGTGCACGCCCGCAACGCCTGGCTCAAAGGCCTGTCGCCCAAGGAGAACCGGGAGGTTCCTCCGCTGCGCTACGAGCTGGTCCACCAGCTCAAGCGCGAATTCCCGCAACTGGTGATCGGCATCAACGGGGGCTTCACCACGGACGCGATGGTGCGCACCGAACTGGAGGTGCTGGACGGCGTGATGGTGGGGCGCGAGGCCTATCACCATCCCTGGTGGCTGGCGCGCTGGGACGAGCTGTTCTACGGCGACCCGCCTTCGACGCTGACGCGCGAGCAGGTCGAGGAGCAGATGGTCGCCTACATGGAGCGGGAGCACGAGGCCCGCGGCACGCCTTGGCATTCGGTTGCGCGGCACATGATGGGCCTCTACAACGGGCTGCCCGGCGCCCGCCGCTGGCGGCAGGTGTGGAGCGACCACAAGCTCAAAGGCGAGCCGCCGCGCGAGGTGATGCGGCTGGCACACGCACAGGGCGTCACGGCGGCCCTGTAGCCCCTGTAGGGTGTGCAGCTTGCTGCGCACCGTGGCGGCTGGTGGGGGTGGTGCGCAGCAAAGCTGCACACCCTACAGGGACGGACGCGGCGTGGTTGCAGCCCCTGTAGGGTGTGCAGCTTGCTGCGCACCGCGGCGACTGCTGGAGGCGGTGCGCAGCAAAGCTGCACACCCTACGATGCCAGGAGAGCGGGCCGGGCCTTGGCCGGGTTCGGCCAGATGCTTTAAACTTAAACTATCTAGGTCTGGAGCAAGCATGGACATCGTCTGCATCGGCGGCGGCCCGGCGGGGCTGTACTTCGCGCTGCTCATGAAAAAGCAGGATCGGTCGCACCGCATCCGCGTGGTCGAAAGGAATCGCCCCTACGACACTTTCGGCTGGGGCGTGGTGTTCTCGGACCAGACCCTCGGCAACCTGCAGGCTGCGGACCCGGAGACCGCCGCCGAGATCCTCGGCGCTTTCAACCACTGGGACGACATCGAGGTCAACATCCGTGGCCACCGCATGGTCTCGGGCGGCCACGGTTTCTGCGGCATCGGGCGCAAGCGCCTGCTCAACATCCTGCAGCGGCGCTGCGAGCAACTCGGCGTCGAGCTGGTGTTCGAGACCGACGTGCAGGGCGACGAGCAGTTCCCGCAAGCGGACCTGATCATCGCCAGCGACGGCCTCAACAGCCGCATCCGCGGCAAATACGCCGCCACCTACCACCCGGACATCGACCTGCGGCAATGCCGCTTCGTGTGGCTCGGTACGCACAAGAAGTTCGACGCCTTCACCTTCGACTTCGATGAGACGCCGCACGGCTGGTTCCAGGCGCATGCCTACCAGTTCGACGCCGACACCTCCACCTTCATCGTCGAGGCGCCGGAGGAGGTGTGGCAAAAGGCGGGGCTGGACCGCATGGAGAAGGAGGAGGCGATCGCGTTCTGCGAAAAGCTGTTCGCGCGCTACCTCGATGGAAACCCGCTGATGTCGAATGCGTCGCACCTGCGCGGGTCGGCCCAGTGGATCCGCTTTCCGCGCGTGGTCTGCCGCACCTGGGTGCACCACAACGGCCGCGCGCCCGTGGTGCTGATGGGAGACGCGGCGCATACGGCGCATTTCTCCGTGGGCTC
>JAQGMY010000075.1 GCA_028292105.1 Ramlibacter sp. | reverse complement strand
GCGGAAAGAGTTGACCAGGCGCTCGTGCCACTTCGGGTTCTGCACGACTTCGGCGCGGTAGAAGCTCGGGCACAGCGTGGCCGCGTGCGCGTTGGCGCCGCACAGGCCGCAGCCGACGCAGCCGTCGATCACGGTGGCCACCGGGTCCACCTTGAGCGGATCGGGGTTGTCCTTGATGGTCAGCGTGGGGCAGCCCGACAGGCGAATGCAGGCGTGGTCGCCGTTGCACACGTCTTCGTCGACGCCGTACTTCACCCGCACGACGCGCTCGCCGCCCTTGAGCAGCTTGGCGATCCACGGCTTGATGCGGCGCTGGCGCTCCAGCTGGCATTCACCCTCCGCGATGATCACCTTCAAGCCGTTGAAGTCGCTGGTGAAGGCGTCCGTCAGCGTGGCGCGCATCTGCTCCACCTCGTAGGTGTGCACGGTGCGCATCCACTGGATGCCCAGGCCCTTGAGCGTGGACTCGATGGTCTGGTTGGTGTGGACGATGCTCTTGGCCTTGTCCGCGGCGTCGGCCTTGCTGTCGTCTTCCGGCGTGGAGATGATGTCCTGGGTGCCGGTGGCCGAGGTGTAGCCGTTCTTGAAGATCAGCAGCACTGCGTCGTCGCCGTTGAACAGGGCGCTTTGCACGCCGGTCAGCAGGCCGTTGTGCCAGAAGCCGCCGTCGCCCATGATGGCCAGCGTGCGCCGCTGCATCATCGGCGAGACGCCGGCGCGCGACGCCAGCGACATGCCGTAGCCCAGGATCGAGTGGCCGCTGGAGAACGGCTCGAAAGTGCCCAGCGCATGGCAGCCGATGTCGGCGGCGATGTGGACCTTGCCGATCTCTTCCTGCGCCAGCTTGAGCGCCGAAAACACCGGGCGCTCCGGGCAGCCGATGCAGAAACCGGGCGGACGTGCCGGCAGCGGCTTGGTCAGCGCGGCGGCAGCCTGGCGGCGCTCGACGTTGCCGGCGAGCCAGCGACGGGCCTGCTCCGTCTCGGGGCCGGGCAGGTAGGCGGCCGCGAACTGTGTCAGGCCGCCCGACAGCGTCTCGACGCTGTATTCGCCGGCCGAAGGCAGCAGGTCCTTGCCGTGCAGCCTGGTCTGGATGTCGCGCCGGCGCAGCAGGGTGGCGATCTCCTGCTCGATGTACTCGGGCTGGCCTTCTTCCACCACCATCACCGCGCGCTTGGCGACGCAGAAGTCCGCGACCTGTTCCGGCACCAGCGGGTAGGTGACGTTCAGCACCAGCAGCGGGATGTCGGTGTTGCCGAACGCATCGGCCAGGCCCAGCTGCTGCAGGCTGCGGATCAGCGCGTTGTAGATGCCGCCCTGGACGATGATGCCAAGGTCGGTGTGCTTGCCGTCGAAGAACTCGTTGAGATTTTGCTCCACGATGTACTTGCGGGCGGCCGGGATGCGCTGCTCGGTCTTGAGCTTTTCCTGGCGGAAGGTGACCGGCGGGTGCGCCAGCTTCATGTAGTCGAACTCGGCCGGCTTTTCCATCAGCGCCCGGGTCGACACCAGCGGCGGCTTGTTGTCCTTGGCTTCGAAGCTGCCGCGCACGTGGCAGGCCCGGATGCGCAGCTCCAGGATCGCCGGCATGTTGGAAGTCTCCGAAATGCGAAAGCCCTCTTCCACCATCCGCACCATCACCGCCAGGTCGGGCCGCGGGTCCAGCAGCACCATGCTGGACTTGAGCGCGAAGGCATGCGTGCGCTCCTGGATCACCGAGGCGCCTTCGCCGTAGTCTTCGCCCACGACGATCAGGGCCCCGCCCATCACGCCCGGCGACGACAGGTTCGACAGCGCGTCGGCGGCCACGTTGGTGCCGACGATCGACTTCCAGGTGACGGCGCCGCGCAGCGGGTAGTGGATGGACGCGCCCAGCATGGCGGCGGCCGAGGCTTCGTTGGAACAGGCTTCGACGTGCACGCCGAGCTCGTCCATGTAGTCCTTGGCCTGGACCATGACGTCCAGCAGGTGCGAGACCGGCGCGCCCTGGTAGCCGCCGATGTAGGCCACCCCGGACTGCAGCAGTCCCTTGGTGATCGCGAGGATGCCCTCGCCGTGGAACGTGTCGCCCGCGCCAAGGCGCAGCGATTCGATTTCCTTGCTGAATGAAACTTCCAAAGCCTTGTCTCCCCAATCAACCGGGGAGTGTCCCGCAACGGGGACCATAGTTCAATCCGATGAGGCGACTAAGCGGTATGCAGCCGCGGCATGATCGGAACTGTTACTCATGAGCCTTTCGGGTCGTTGCCGGCCTGTCGAGGCTGGATCAGAATCCTGTTTCCAGGAAGACAGGAGACAAGACCATGAAGCCTTTCCGCTCGCTTGTTGTACTCGCCACGGCCTGCTGCTTCGGCCTTCCGGCACTGGCGCAAACGCCGTCGGAGCCGGAGCCCGGCTGGGCCAAGGGACGCCCGAAGACGGATGCCGCGATGCAGATGGCGCCCGTGGCGGCGTTCCCGATCCCGACGGCCGCCGACCAGCTGCCGACCTCCAGGTTCAAGCTGCCGCCGGGTTTCAAGGTGGAGACCTGGGCTTCGGGCGTGCTCGACGCGCGCGGCTTGCGCCAGGGCGCCAAGGGCAACATCTTCGTCAGCTCGCTTTTCGTCGCCAACAAGGTCTACGCAATCGCGGAGCAGGGCAACCGGCAGCCGAAGGTCATCATCGACAAGATGCCGCTGGCCACCGGGATCGAGTTCCACGACGGCAGCCTGTATGTCGCGACGAACACGAAGATCATGCGCTTCGACAACGTCGAGGACAGGCTGGACAACCTCGGCGAGCCCACGGTGCTGTACGACAAGCTGCCGGGCGGCAACGACCACAGCTGGAAGTACCTGCGCATCCGCGACAACAAGCTGTATTTCGCCATTGGCGCGCCGTGCAACATCTGCGATCCGGGCCAGTACGCGAAGATCTATCGCATGGACCTCAATGGCAGCAACATGGAGACGATCGCCTCCGGCGTGCGCAATTCCGTCGGCTTCGACTTCGATCCCAGGACCGGCGACCTCTGGTTCACCGACAACGGACGCGACTGGCTCAGCGAGGAGCTGCCCAACGACGAGCTGAATCACGTGGCCCAGCCCGGCCAGCAGCATTTCGGCTATCCGTACTGCCACCAGGGCAACCTGCCGGATCCGGAGTTCGGCTGGGGCAAGTCGTGCAGCGACTACGCCAAGCCCGCTGCCTTGCTCGGGCCGCATGCGGGGTCGCTGGGCATGACCTTCTATCGCGGCAAGATGTTCCCTGCCAAGTACCAGGGTGCGATGTTCATTGCCCGCCATGGCCCCTGGAACCGCACCACGAAGTACGCGGACATCTCGGTGGCCTGGCCTGACGGCAAGGGCGGCGCGAAGGTGGAACCGTTCATGACCGGCTTCGTCGAGAACAACACCTATCTGGGCCGGCCGGTGGACTTCCTGGTGCTGAAGGACGGCTCGATGCTCGTGAGCGACGATCACGCCGGGGCCATCTACCGCATCAGTTACGGCAAGCGATGATCCGGGGCGCGGCCGGCCTGGTGTCTGGCGCCGCGGCGCTGGCGCTGCTTGTGGTCCCTCCGGATGCCGGGGGCCAGCAGAAGGCGCCGGCTGCGCGGGCGGCCACCAGTGCACCCCCGGCCGCCGCGGCGCCGGCATCGGTGTCCTACGCGCAGCGCTTCGCCGGCTTGTGCGCCGCATGTCATGGCGCCAACGGCCGCACCGACATGCCGCTCACGCCGGTGCTGGCCGGCCAGCCGTCGCTCTATGCGATCACGCAGCTGTTCCTGTTCAGGGAAGGCCGGCGCAGCAATGAGGCCATGACCGCGATCGCCAGGACGCTCACCGACGGCGACTTGCGCGGCTTCTCGGAATACATCGGGACCTTGCCGCCCGTGCCTGCGCCACCGCCCGCCACGCCGCCCGATCCCGCGCGCATGGCGAAGGGCCGGGCGTTGGCGGAGCAGCACAAGTGCCTGTTCTGCCACGGCGCCGAGCTGCGCGGCGGCCAGCAGGTGCCGCTCATTGCGGGACAGCACGAGGATTACCTGCGGGAAAGCCTGCGGGGTTTCCACTCCGGCACCCGCCCCGGATACACGCAGGCCATGACGGCGGCCGTCAGCCAGATCGCACCGGAGGACCTGGACACCCTGGCGTATTACGTGGCCCGCTTCCCGGGGGCGGCCGGCGCTTCCAGCGGAAAGTAGCCTCCGCGAAAAACGATAATCGGCTGGAGCCACATTCAGCCGATGCATATCAAGGATCTCGACCTCAACCTGCTGCGCCTGTTCGACGCGGTCTACCGCACCCGCAACGTCAGCCGCGCCGCGGAACTGCTGGAGCTCACGCAACCGGCGGCCAGCCAGGGCCTGAGCCGGCTGCGCACCCTGATCCACGACCCGCTGTTCATGCGCGCTGCCGGCGGTGTGCAGCCGACGCCCAAGGCCCAGCGGCTGGCCGGCCCGGTGCGGCAGGCGCTGGCGACCATCGAGCAGGCACTGGGCGAGACGGCGGCCTTCGAGCCGGCGCAGTCGCGCCGCAGCTTCCACATCCACATGAGCGACATCGGCGAAAGCCGCTTCCTTCCCGGACTGATGGCGCTGCTGCGCGAGCGAGCCCCGGGCGTGCGGGTGGAAACGCGGCCGGTTCCGCGCGAGCAGGTGGCGGAGGCGCTCGATGCCGGCAGCATCGACTTCGCCTTCGGCTTCCTGCCGGGGGTGAAGGAGACGCAGCACGTGCGGCTGCTGGAGGACCGCTATGTGGTGCTGTTGCGCGAAGGGCATCCCTTCACCCGCAAGCGGCGCCAGGGTGCGGCGCTGCTGGCGGCCTTGAAGGAGCTGGAGTTCGTGGCGGTGCGTTCGCACGCGGACACCTTGCGGATCGTGCAGCAGACGCAGCTGGGAGACCGCTTGCGGCTGGTGACCGAGCACTTCCTGGTGCTGCCGGCGATCGTCAGGTCGACCGACCTGGCGGCGGTGATGCCGCGCAACATCGCGCGCGGCTTCGAAGGGGGCTATGCGATCGTGGAACCTGCGTTCCCGCAGCGCGACTTCGTGGTCTCGCTGCACTGGAGCCGGCGCTTCGAAGCCGATCCCGCCAATCGCTGGCTGCGCGGCGTGATCGAGGAACTGTTCAGGGAGTGAGGGAGGTGGCCAGGGTCTTGCGCCGCTCGGTGCGCCACTGGCGATAGGCGCACATCGCGTCGAGTCCGAGCCGCAGTTGCACCGCGGCGCCCAGCCCGACCTGCGCGTCCAGCTCGGGCGGCGTGGCGCCGTCCCAGCGCAGCATCGCCAGGGCGAGTTCCAGAGCCGCCACCATCTCTTCGTCTTCAGGACGGCAGTCGAGATTGCTGCCCAGGCGCCGTTGCGCGTCCAGCATCAACCGCTGCAGGAAATCCAGCTCGGTTCGGGCGAGTTCCACCTTGGGCGCATCCATGCTGCGAGCCTGCGCGCCGGCCGCCAGACAGGTTGTCAGCCCCCAGCCGCTCTCTTCGTAGGGAAGTGGGCGTCCAGCCGGACGCCACCTGCCAAGCTCAGCGCTCCTGCGCCTTCGCCAGCCGCGCCGCGGCTTCCCGCTTGCCGATGCCCCGCAGCGCCGCGATCGCCTCCAGCTGGCGGGCCCGCGGCCGGGCCTCGCCGTGCTCCCACTTGTAGACGGACTGGCCCGACACGCCCAGCAGCGTGGCGAAGTCCGCGGCCGACAGCCCCAGCTTCTTGCGTTGCGCGGCAAGCCGTGTGGCGCTGAAGCGCAAGGCGGTCGCCTCGTCCTCTTCGCTTGCTGCCGGCGCGGCGCGGCCACCCACCTTGCCCACCTTTTTCAGCTGACGCTCCAGTCCTTCGATGCGGCGGCGCAAGGCGGCGATGTGCGCGCGATACTGGGCGGAGGCCTTGCGGAATTCCTGCGTTTCCGCGCGCACTTCCTTGCGCGCGATGCGGGCGATTTCACCCTTCAGGACGATGGCAATGTTCGGCATGTGGCGATGGTGGGCCGGCGGTGGCGCTCTCGGGAGGCGCCCAGCCGGTCATTAAGCTCCCTGGCCGCATCATAGTCGGGCGCGCAGCGCGCGCTGCACGCGACCTGGTCCTGGCGCCCTGGCGTCAGTGTGGCGTCGTGCGCTCCGTCCGACAGGTTTGTGGGTCCGGTCCTACAACCACGCTGCCGCAGAGCTTCTAGTATCCGATCCCCGACACGGAGGTTCGCATGGAAGCCAGGGCTGTCCTCAACGTTTCCCAGCCGGGGGCGAGTTCCTCCTGCACGGCGGCGCCGGCATCGGAAAACCACGAGCCGCGCGAGAGCCGGCCGGGTTCTGCGCGGGGCTACGCCAACATCAATGTCGGTGCGCTCGACAACGTGCGCGCCGTGTTCTGGCAGTGCTACCGCCACCTCTTTCCTCCTTATGCGCTGGCCGTGCAGATGCCCAATGGCAGCGTGGTGATCTCCTGGTCCGTCACCGACGAACCGCACGCACGTTACCCGTATGCGGCACCGGTGGTGCTCCGCTTCGACCTGGAACTGCTGGACGCGATGGAGCGCGCCGATTCGCGCAAGCGCGTGCGCATCGCGGAGCAGCACGAGCCGACGCTGCGGGAGGGGATGCGCGGCTACGACCCGTTCGCGCGCTTCCCGAACTCCCGGGTGGTCATCATCGGCTGAGCGCCTTCAGCACGTTTTCGGCGGTCGCCGGCGCGTCCAGCAGCACCCGGTTGTCGCCGCGGGCCGCTGCCACGGCTTCCCGCATTGCTTCCCACACGCTGATCGCCAGCATCAAAGGCGGCTCGCCCACGGCCTTGCTGCCGGCGACGTTGTCCTCCGGGTTTGCTTGCGGCCAGAGCTCCACCTTGAAGTGTTCCGGGATGTCGCCGGCCGCCGGGATCTTGTACGTGCTCGGCGCATGCGTGGAGAGATGGCCCTTGTCGTTCCACACCAGCTGCTCCGTGGTGAGCCAGCCCATGCCCTGCACGAAGCCGCCCTCGATCTGGCCGCGATCGATCGCCGGATTGATCGAGGTGCCGACGTCATGGAGGATGTCGATCTTCAGCACCCGGTTCTCTCCGGTCAGGGTGTCGATGGCGACTTCGGTGCAGGCGGCTCCATAGGCGAAGTAGAAGAACGGGCGGCCCGTGAGGGTGTGCTTGTCGTAGTGGATCCTGGGCGTCTTGTAGAAGCCGTCGCTCCACAGCTGCACGCGCGAATGGTAAGCGTCGTCGAGCAGCTGTTCCCAGCTGAGGACGGTGTCCGGCGCGCTGACCTGGCCGTGGGCGAAGATCACCTGCTCCGGCCTGCACTTCTGCTTGTCGGCCACGAAAGCGGCGAGCCGCTGGCGGATCTCGCGCGCGGCGAACTGCGCCGCCCGGCCGTTCAGGTCGGTGCCGCTGGAGGCGGCGGTGGCGCTGGCGTTCGGCACCTTGCTGGTGTCGGTGGCGCTGATGCGGACCTTGTGGAACGGGATGCCCAGTTCGTCGGCCACGATCTGGCAGACCTTGGTGTGCAGGCCCTGGCCCATCTCGGTGCCGCCGTGGTTCACCAGCACGCTGCCATCGAGGTAAACGTTCACCAGCGCGCCCGCCTGGTTGAAGAAGGTCGCGGTGAAGGAGATGCCGAACTTCACCGGCGTCAGCGCGATGCCCCGCTTGATCACCGGGCTGCCCGCGTTCCAGCGCGCGATCTCGGCCCGTCGCGCCCGATAGCCGCAGCTTTGCTCCAGGCGCGAGATCAGCGGATCGAGGATGTTGTCCTCGATCGTCATCTGGTAATGGGTGACGTTGCGCTCGGTGACACCGTAGAGGTTGGCCTTGCGGACGTCCAGCGGATCCTTGCCCAGCGCCCGGGCGATGTCGCCGAGGATCGCTTCCGTGACGATCATGCCCTGTGGTCCGCCGAAGCCGCGGAAGGCGGTGTGGCTCTGGACGTTGGTCTTGCACCGATAGGAGACGATCTCGACGTCGCCCAGGTAGTAGGCGTTGTCGGCATGGAAGACGGCGCGGTCGGCCACCGGCCCGCTGAGGTCCGCGCTGAAGCCGCAGTCGGCCGCCAGCATCAGCTTGATGCCGGTGATGCGGCCGTCGTCATCGTAGCCGACGCTGTAGTCGTAGGCGAAGGGATGGCGCTTGCCGGTGACCATGAAGTCGTCGTCGCGGTCCAGGCGCAGCTTGACCGGCCGGCCGGTCTTGTGGGCCGCCAGGGCGGCCCACACCGCGATGCTGCCCGCCTGCGTTTCCTTGCCGCCGAAGCCGCCGCCCATGCGCCGGCACTCCACGTGCACGGCGTGCGTCTCCAGGCCCAGCGCATGCGCCACCCAGTGCTGCACCTCGCCGGGATGCTGCGAGCTGGAATGGATCCACCACTGGTTCTGTTCCAGCGGCAGCGCATAGGCAACCTGGCCTTCCAGGTAGAAGTGCTCCTGGCCGCCGACTTCCAGCTGGCCTGACAGCCGGTGCCCGGCGGCGGCGATGGCGCGCTCCGGCTCGCCCCGACGCACGGTGACCGGGGGTCCGACGAAGCTCTTCTTCTCGATGGCTTCGCGCACGTCGAAGATCGGCGGCAGCGGCTCGATGGACAACTGCACTTTGCGCGCGGCGCGGCGCGCCTGCATCACGGTGTCGGCAACCACCACGCCCACCACTTGCCCGACGAATTCGACCTTGTCCACGGCGAAGACCGGTTCGTCGTGCACGAAGGTGGCCAGGAT
>JAQGMY010000056.1 GCA_028292105.1 Ramlibacter sp. | reverse complement strand
CGGCGACCGGGCTGGACGCGCAGCATGCGTACCGGCTGGCGCGCAACAGCTTCGAGGGGAGCTTCGCGGAGGCGGGGGAGAAGAAGCGCTACGTGGAAGCGCTGGACGCCGCGTTCGAGCGCGCGGCATGAGCGTGTCCGGGACCGCGCTCGCCGACGCTGGTTCGGCGCTACCGGTGCCTCCATGGTCCACGCACACGATGCTGCGCCCGCTCCTCCTGTGGCCGGCCTTCGCCGCCTTGCTCGCCTTTCTGCTCATCGAACCGATGCGCACCGAAATCGCCGCATTCGCGGGCCCCAGCTCCCTGGCCGGCTGGATGCTGTTCACGTTTTTGCGCCTGCTGGCTCTCGCAGCGGCGGTGATCGCGCTCTACCAGGCACTGCCCGGCACGTCCGCCGCTGTCGTTCGCGCAGTGCCGCGTCCCGCCGCCGGGGCCGACCCTCTCCTGACCCTGCGCGCCTTCGCCTGCTTTCTCGTGGTGGCGGGGCATTCGACAGGGATCCACTTCGTGCCGACTGGCATGCCCGCCAACCTCGAGCAGGGCGGCTTCGCGTGGCTGATGGCCGGCGCCCCCTGGGCAGGCGTTTGGGTTTTCTTCGTCTTGTCCGGCTACCTGATGGGCAAGGGGTTTTACAGCGGCCGGTATGGGTTGAACCGCACCGACGTCGCGGCCTTCTACCGGAACCGCTTGCTGCGCATCGCACCGCTGTATGGCCTGGTGCTGCTGGTGGTGGTCTTGCTCACGAGGCCCGAGATGCTGACGCAGCACTACGGCTTCGAGCTTCTCGCCCTGCTGCTCTTCACGCCGCCCGCGCAGTCGCCGCTGCCAGTGGTGGAGGCACTGTGGTCCGTCCAGACAGAGATCGCGTTCTATGCGCTCGTGCCGCTGCTTTTTGCCGGGATCGAACTGCTGCCCGAGCGGCTCCGCCGACCCGGGCATCTGGCGGCGCTGATGATCGCCGTGCTGGTCGCCGGGCTGGCTTATCGTTGGTCGATGATAAGGACGTACGGCCTCGCCGGCTGGAACGTGAAGACCTACCTGCCTTTGCTGGGCAACCTCGACATGTTCCTGCTCGGAATGGTGCTGAACTGGCTCGTCCCTTCGGCAGTCCGCGCCGCTCGCGGGCGCTCGTTGCTGGGGATGGCCTTGGCGCTGCTGGCCCTGTTCTACGGGGCGGTCGCCTGGCACTTCGCCCAGGCGGCTTTTGGCGTGCAGCGTGGCGCCTATTTCGTAGGCTGGATCACCGTCGGGCCCATGCTGACCGGGTTCGCCGCCGCGGCGGTGATCCTGCTTATGGAAGCGCACGTGGGCGGTGGCCGCACTGGGCGTGCCTTGACTCGGGCCCTGCTGCGTGGCACGCAATGGGCGGGCATCCTGACCTATGCAATATACGTGTGGCACGAGCCGGTCTTCAAATGGTTCGCCGTGTCTTTTCGGGGCGGCGCCGGAATGGGTCCGGCGCTCGCCGGGGCGGCCGTCGCCCTGGTCGTCACGCTGGTGCTCGCCGGCCTCAGCTATCGCGCCGTCGAGCGCCCGTTCGAGCGGCGCAAGAGGAAGTCTTTTGTCCGCCGGACGAACGCCGCGTCCGAAGATGCCGCTCGACCGTGCCCGCATACTACCGGCCTTTGATAGCTGATTGGAACGAGGGAGCAGCATGTTCAGAACGGCCACGGATGCCGAAGACCCGTTGCACGCGCGAGCGCAGGTGCACGTCCACGCCGGGTCGGCGAATCCGGGAGTCGGCTTGCCGGGAACCAAGGTGTCCCTCGATCTCCCGCTGCTATGGCTGGCGATCCTGCTCTTCCTCGTGTTCCTGGTGCTTGAGCCATTCCGCACGCAGGTCCGCGAAGTCGCGGAAGAATATGCCTTGCACGGCTGGATCGTCTTCGTTTCCTTGCGCTTCGCGGCCATCGCCGGCAGCGTCCTGGCGTTCTTCCACGCCTTGCCCCAGGACGCACCGGCTCGCCCGCGCACCGTGCCCTTGCCCGACCGCGGGCACGACCCGCTGTTGAGCCTGCGTGCGTTCGCCTGCGTGCTGGTGCTGGCCGGCCACGGAATGGCGATCAATTTCGTCCCGCCTGAAATGTCGCTGCGCTTGACCCAGGGTAGCTGGGCCTGGCTTTTCATGGGCTCGCCTTGGGCTGGCGTCTGGGTCTTCTTCGTGTTGTCCGGCTACCTGATGGGCAAGGGGTTCTACAGCGGCCGCTACACCCTCGGCCGCTCCCGGGTGACGGCGTTTTACCGCAATCGCGCACTGCGGATCCTGCCGATGTACTACGGTGCGCTCCTGCTGGTGGCGGTGCTGACCACGCCCGGCATCTTCACCGCGCCGCATGCGTGGGAGGTGTTCTCGTTGCTGCTCTTCTCTCAGCACTCGCAGGCTCCCACCGCCGTGATCGGCGCGCTCTGGTCGGTCCAGACCGAAGTGGCCTTTTACGCCGTGGTGCCGCTGCTCTTCCTGCTGCTGCAGAAGTGCCCAGCGCGATTCCCTGCTCCCCTGGCCGCGCTGGCGTTGCTGGCTGCCGGCGGCTTCTACCGCTACGAAGTGTTCCAGCTGGTCAACGGCATGGGGCCGCTATGGATCGAGAAGATCTACGTTCCGTTGGCCGGCAACATCGACCTGTTCGTGCTGGGCATGGCCATCAACTGGATGGTGCCCTGGGCCACGCGGGTGACGAAGGGATTGCGCACGCTCGAAACGGGGCTGCTCCTGCTTGCCATCTTCTATGTGCTCGGCGCCTGGGTCTTCACCCAGGGCTCATACGGGCCGAACGGTCCGGACTTTCTGCCCTGGGCCTGGCTGGCGGGTCCCACCGTCACGGCGGTGGTTACCACCGCCGTGATCCTGCTGATGGAAAGCCATGTCGCGCGCCGGCAGGAGCCGACGCGACTGGCTCGGAAGTTCGTCCGCGGCACGCAGCTCGCCGGCGTCCTGACCTATGCGATCTACGTCTGGCACGAGCCGATCTTCGCCCGCCAAGGCACCCTCTACAAGGGCGGCGACACAGTCTGGCCTTCGCTGGCGGCGTTCAGCGTCGCCCTGGGGCTGACCCTCCTGGTGGCCTATCTCAGCTACCGGCTGATCGAGGCGCCGTTCGAACAGCAGAAAGTCTCGACGCCACCCGAGGCGCTGCCCTGAGGGGCAGGTCCGGGGGACGCGATCCGGGCGCACAACCGCCGCGCGCTAGCGACCCGCGTCAGTACAGGTACACCGCCCCCGAATTCGGCACCAGCGTATTGGCGTGGCGCTGTTCCTCTCGTCCGGCGCTCGACCCGGCCCCTTTCCTCGCAACCCTGCTGTCGGGACCCATTCAGCTGACTTCGGCCGCTTCCCCGTGTTCAGCGATCAGTGGCTCCGATCCGGCGAAGACGGATCCGTACTGCTGGTCCCACTTCCACGCGGCCGTTTCAGGATTGGGAACGCACACGTAGATCTCCCCGGCCGGGCGCCCCGTGACGCGCAGCCCGCTGGACCGCAACATGGCTTCGATGCCCGCATGGTTGGCGACCCACCAGTTGGTGGGATCGTTGGAGAAGCGGTGCTCGATGAAAGCCATCTTGGGCCAGCCCGGGTCGAGGAAGTGCTGGCGCTCGTCGATGGGGCGGTCCGCCGTGTCCGGGTACACCTGCTCGCCCGGCATGGTCAGCGTCTGGAACATCATCATGCGGCGCGTGCGCTGCGACAGGATGTCCAGCGCCAGCAGCGGGTAGCGCAGGTGATAGAAGACGCCCATGAACCACACCAGGTCGAACTGCTCGCTGCTGCGGGCGAGGTCGTACACCTGCGACTGGCGGAACTCGACCCGGTCCTGCAGGCCGAACTGCCTGGCGGCCCAGCGCGCCTGCGCCAGGTAGTGCTCGTCGAGGTCGATCGCCAGCACCGAAGCGCCGCGCCGCGCCAGCTCGAAGCTGTAGAAGCCGGCATTGCAGCCGACGTCCAGCACGCGCCAGCCGCTCAGGTCCTGCGGCACCGAGTCGCGGATCTGCTGCCACTTGAAGGTGGGGAAGTCGCCGCCGATGAAATGATGGGGCGCGGTCTGCACGCCGCCGGGCAGGTGCAGGTTGTGGAACCAGGGGCCGAGCGCATCGATTTCGCCTTGCAGGTCGGCCGCAGCCGGGATGTTCGCCATGCTTTCTCCCTCCTTCAGGCGGCCACGCCGCTCAGAAGTTCCAGTGCGTAGGTTTCGACTTCGGCCGCGCGGTGGGCGGCGGTGTGTTCGGCCAGGATGCGCGCGCGGGCGCGCTCCGCCAGGCGCAGGCGCGCGTCCTCGCCGACCTCGCGCAGCACCCGCAGCACATCCTCGGTGCTGTCGGCGAGCAGGATCTCCTCGCCCGGCACCAGCAGCGTCTCGATGCCGGCCCAGCGGTCGCTGACGATGGGTGTGCCGCAAGCAGCAGCCTCGAACAGGCGCACGCTGGGCGACCAGCCCGCTTCGATCATGTCGGCGCGCGTCACGTTGAGGGTGAAGCGCTGGCTGTTGTAGAACTGACGGTGTTCCGCTGGCGGCAGGTGCGGCTGGTAGGCGACGTTGGCCGGCCACGTGGCGACGTCCGGGTATTGCGGCCCGGCGATGATGAAGCGGCCTTGCGGCTGCTGGCGCGCGGTCTCCAGCAGCAAGGCGCGCACGCTGGGCTGCCGGTCGTCGCTATAGGTCCCCATGTAGCCGAGGTCCCACCGCTGCGGCTGCGCCTCGGGAAAATACAGCTCGGGATCGAAGGAGCAATAGAGCACGCGGGCGCGCGGTGAGCCGTACTGCTGCTCCAGGCGCTGCAGGGTGGGGCCACCGGTGAAGGACAGGTACAGGTCGTAGCCGGCGATCTGCCGCGGGTGCAGGTACTCGTGCTCGCCGCGCGCCAGCTTGGCCAGCGTCACCGGCGTGTCGATGTCGTAGAAGGCCTTGACGCCGCTCGCCTCGGCCTGCACCCAGTCGCCGACGCGCACGCCTTCGGTCACATAGGAGCCGACGATCACCAGGTCCGCTTCGCGCACCTGGTCGAGGTGCCG
>JAQGMY010000052.1 GCA_028292105.1 Ramlibacter sp. | reverse complement strand
GCGGCGGCAATCCGTGGGCGGGCACCTTCCTGGACACCTTCCGCTACCTCGACCAGCTCGGCCGCCTCGCGCGCCAGGAGGTGGACGTCGTCCTTCACAACACGCTGGTCGCCAGCGATTACGGGCTCCTGGACGAAAACACCTTCGCGCCCAAACCCAACTACTGGGCCGCCTTGCTGTGGCGCAACCTGATGGGAACCAACGTGCTCGACTCCGGCGTTCCGATCGCCGCCGGCCTGCATGTTTATGCGCACTGCCTGCGCGGGGTGCCGTCCGGCGTCGCCCTGCTGGTGATCAACACCGACAGGAACAACGCCCGTACCCTCAATGTCCCGGCCGCGGCGATGCGCTACACCCTGCGCTCGAACGAGTTGCAGGGCACGCGGGTCGAGCTGAACGGGAAGGTTCTCGCATTGGGACAAGGCGACGCGCTCCCCGCCCTGACCGGCAGTCCGGCGCCTGCTGGTGAACTGTTCGCGCCCACGACGATCACTTTCCTGGCGCTCGCGAACGCTGGCAACCGCGCCTGCCGATGATGGCGTGACCATGCGCTGAAGAGCGACGCTGAGCGCAAGGGCGGTGCCGTCCCTGCACGCCACAATGCAGGCTCGGAAAAGGAGGCCCGCTTGCTCTACTGGTCACTCTGGGGCCTCGCCTCCACGGCCCTCGTCGTGTTGCTCGTGGCGATCATCTGGTCGATCCGGCGGCGCCGCGACGTCGTGCTGCGGGTGCACAACATGGCCGGCATCGAGCAGTTGCTGCCCTCGCTGGCCGGCCTGGCGCTGGGGGGAGTGGTCCACGGAAACTCGGTGGAGCTGCTGGAAAACGGAAGGTACTTCGACGTCCTGCTCGAGCGGATCGGCGCCGCGCGGGACTCGGTGCACTTCGAGACTTTCCTGTGGAAGGAGGGCGCCATCGGCCGCCGGCTGGCCGACGCGCTTGCGCAGCAGGCGCGCGCCGGCGTGCGGGTGCGGGTGCTGCTCGATGCCCATGGCGCGAAGGGCATGGCGCCGGAGACGGTGGCCCGGATGCGCCAGGCCGGCTGCAGCGTGCTGATGTTCCACGACCGTCAGTGGCGCAACATCGGCTTGCTCAACGATCGCGACCACCGCAAGCTGGTCGTCATCGACGGCCGCGAAGCCTTCCTCGGCGGCCATTGCATCGTCGACGCGTGGCTCGGTAACGCCGAGGATGGCCGGTTCAATGCGGATCTCAGCGTGCGCGTGCAAGGCCCCATCGTCAACACGCTGCAAGCGGTGTTCAGCGAGAACTGGGTGGGCGAGGCCAGCGAGTTGTTCGGCGGCGAGCAATACTTTCCGCGCCTGCCCGATGCGGGAAGCATCCCGATGCACGCGGCCTACCTGAAGCCGGAAGGTTCACCGCCGGCGGTGAAGATCCTGCACCACACCGCGATCTGCCTGGCGCGCAAGCGCATCTGGATCCAGAACCCCTATTTCATCCCGCAGCCCGCCGCCATCGACGCCTTCGGCGAGGCCGTGCAGCGCGGCGTTGACGTGCGCGTCCTGATGCCGTCGACCAGCGGCTCGGACAATCCGATGGTGCAGCACGCCGGGCACCGCAACTTCGAGAAACTGCTGCGCTGTGGCGTGCGGCTGTTCGAGTATCCGCACACCTTGCTGCACCAGAAGGTGATGACGGTGGATGGCATCTGGAGCGCCATCGGCTCCAGCAATTTCGACGACCGCTCCTTCGAGACCAACGACGAACTCACGCTCGGCATCCTGGACGCGGGCTTCGCCGCGCAGCTCGACGCCATCTTCGAGCGCTACGTGGCACGGGCGGAGGAAGTGGAGCTGGCGACCTGGCACCGCCGCGGCGCGTGGCACAAGCTGAAGGACAACACGTTCTACCTGTTCCACGAGCTGTTGTGATCGCGGCGGCAAGCGGTCACGACCGAGGGATTGTCTCTAGTTGACTTGAGCCACGACGGCCCGCAGACTGTCGTTGCACATTTCAACTATTGTGATCGGCAACGATCTTCCCGGCATGCGCCCACCCCTTGACGTCAAGCTCGACTACCTGACGCTGAAACTGGACCTCGCCAACGAGAAGGCGAAGACCGCGGCCTCGCTGGTCTACGAGCAGGAATGCGGCGCCTCCCTGCGCGACCTGCGGCTGATGCGCTTCATCGGCGCCGAGCCGGGCCTGACATTGACGGGCCTCATCGAGCACACCTCCCTGGAGAAGACGCTGGCGTCCAAGGCGATCTCGGCGCTGGTGGCGCGGGGCTGGGTGACGCGGTCGGTCGGTGCGGTCGATGCCCGGCACATCAGCCTGGAGCTGACCGACGCCGGCGAGGCCGTGGTGCGGCGGGCCGATCCCATCGGCCGCTTCATGGAACGCACGCTGCTGCGGCGCCTGAGCGCCACCGACCTGACGGTGTTCAAGCGCTGCCTCGAAACACTGGTCGCCACCGGCGACGAGATGACCGCCTCGATGGACGAACTCCTCGAGGCCGTCAAGACGCAAGCGGTGCCCTGAGTCCCGGCCGCCGTGCCTTCCGCATTGACCTCGACCTCGAAAGAAAGGTGGTTCCCATGTACCGTCGTCCCTTCCTCCGCGTAGCGGCTGCCTCCTTGCTGGCGCTCGCCGCCGCCACGGCATCGGCACAGGACAACTCCAAGGTCCTGCGCATCGTGCCGCAGACCGACCTGAAGATCCTGGACCCGATCTGGACCACCGCGTTCGTCACGCGCGACCACGGCTACATGGTGTACGACACGCTGTTCGGCGTCGACGTCGCCGGCAACCCGCAGCCGCAGATGGTGGACAAGTACACCGCCTCGGCCGACGCCAAGGTCTGGAATTTCACGCTGCGCAAGGGCCTGGTGTTCCACGACGGCAAGCCGGTGACGGCCACCGACGTGGTCGCCTCCCTGGGCCGCTGGGGCAAGCGCGACAGCCTTGGCCAGCGCATGTTCGCCGCCCTGGACAAGATCGAAACCGTGGGCGAAAACGGTTTCCGCATGACGTTCAAGCAGCCCTTCGGCCTGGTGCTGGAAGCGCTCTCCAAGCCGTCCGGCAGCCCCGCCTTCATCATGCCCAAGCGGGTGGCCGACACCCCGGCCGACAAGCAGATCGACGACTCCACCGGCTCCGGCCCGTACGTGTTCAGCAAGAGCGAATTCCGCCCCGGCGAGAAGGCGGTCTACCTGAAGCACGCGGGCTACGTCCCCCGCACCGACGCCCCTTCGGGCACCGCCGGCGGCAAGCGCGTCTATGTCGACCGGGTGGAGTGGATCATCCTGAAGGACGCGCAGACCCAGTCCAACGCCATCGTCAATGGCGAAGTCGACATGCTGTCGTGGATGCCGCCCGAGCATTACGCGACCCTGCGCATCAACCCCAAGCTGGAGACCGTGAGCCCGACGCTGCCCGGCTCCTATTTCCTGCACCTGAACCACCACGTCCCGCCGTTCGACAACCCGAAGATCGCCCGGGCGGCGCTGCTGGCGGTGAACCAGGAGGCCCTGTTGCGCGGCCAGATGGTGTTCCGCGACCTCTATCGCACCTGCACCTCGATCTATCCGTGCGGCTCGCCGCTGGCCAACGAGAAGAACGCGGAGTTCAGCGGCAAGCCCCAGTTCGAGGAAGCCAGGCGGCTGCTCAAGGAAGCCGGCTACGACGGCACGCCGATCGTGCTGATGCACCCGGCCGACTTCACCCTCCTGAACAAGCTGCCGCCGATGATGGCGCAACTGTTCAAGCAGGCCGGCTTCAACGTCGACATGCAGTCGATGGACTGGCCCACGCTGCTGATGCGCCGGACCAAGAAGGAAGCGGCGGACAAGGGCGGCTGGAACGCCTTCATCACCGGCTGGGGCGCCAGCGACACCCTGAACCCGCTGTTCTTCGCGCCGCTGACCGGCAATGGTGAGAAGGGCTGGTTCGGCTGGAACAACGACCCCAAGCTGGAAGAGCTCAAGGGCACCTTCACGGCCGCCACCGACCCCGCCGTCCGCAAACGCGTGGCCCAGGACATCCAGGCCCGCGCGATGGAAACCGGCCTGTTCGCACCGCTGGGTGAAACCAACAACCTGTCCGTGGTTCGCCGCGGCGTCGTCACCGGCGTGTTGCTGGCGCCGGTCAACGTGTTCTGGAACATCAAGAAGAACTGAGCCCGGCTCCCGATGTTCGCCTTCCTGCTGCGGCGCATCGCCGCCACGCTGCCCGTCCTGGTGATCGTCGCCCTGATCGTGTTCCTCATGCTGCGCCTGGCGCCAGGCGACCCAGCCGCGGCGATCCTGGGGGATAACGCGTCGAGCAGCGCGATCAAGGGCGTGCGCACCGAGCTCGGGCTGGAGCAGACCATCCCGGTGCAGTTCTTCCACTGGTCGGCCCGGCTGCTGCGCGGCGACCTGGGCGAGTCCTACTTCTTGAAGCAGAGCGTCGCCAGCCTGATCGGCCAACGGATCCAGCCGACGCTCTCGCTGGCCGCCCTGACGCTGGTGCTCACGGTGCTGATCGCCGTGCCGCTGGGCGTGCTGGCGGCCTGGCGCCACGGCGGCTGGCTGGACCGCGCGTTGATGGGGTTTTCCGTGCTGGGATTTTCGATCCCGGCTTTCGTCATCGGCTACGTGCTGATCTGGGCGGTGTCGCTCAAGGCCGGCTGGCTGCCGGTCCAGGGCTATGCGCGGCTGGACCAGGGCCTGCTGCCGTGGCTGCGGCACCTGATCCTGCCGGCGGTCACGCTGTCCATCATCTACGTGGCGCTGATCGCCCGCGTCACGCGCGCCGCCGTGGCCGAGGCGATGACCGAGGACTACATCCGCACGGCGCGTGCCAAGGGCGTGAGCGAAGCCCGCGTGCTGGTGCGCCATGCGCTGGCGAATGCGGCGGTCCCGATCGTGACCGTGATCGGCATCGGCATCGCCCTGCTGATCGGCGGCGTGGTGGTGACCGAGACGGTGTTCGCCATTCCCGGGCTGGGCCAGCTGACGGTGGACGCGGTGCTGTCGCGCGACTACCCGCTGATCCAGGCCATCACGCTGTTCTTCTCCTTCCTCTACGTGCTGGTCAACCTGCTGGTGGACCTGAGCTACCTGGCGCTGGATCCGCGCATCCGCTACTGAAACCCATGAACCCGCAATCCCTCCCCGTTGCCGGCGCCGCGGCGGCCATCGAACCCGTCGGTGGCCGCCGTCCCGTGCCGCTGGCCCGCCGCGCGCTGCGCAACGGCGCGGTGCGCGTCGGCGGCATTGCGCTCCTGCTGCTGATCGGCATGGCGATGGCCGCACCCTGGCTGGGCACCATCGACCCCACGGCGATCGATCCCGCCAGCGGCAACCTGCTGCCAGGCGCGCGCGGCGAATTCAACAGCCTGGCCGGCGACACCTTCCAGCACCTGTTTCTCATGGGCAGCGACAGCCTGGGCCGCGACATCTGGAGCCGCGTCGTCTACGGCGCCCGCGTGTCGATCACCGTCGGCGTCGCGGTCGCCGCACTGGCGCTGGCCGGAGGCATCCTGGTCGGCCTGGCGGCGGGTTACTTCCGCCGCCTCGACAGCATCCTGATGCGCGTCATGGACGGCATGATGGCCATTCCCGGCATCCTGTTCGCCATCACGCTGGTGGCCGCCTGGCGCGCCAGCGTGCTCACCATCATCGTCGCCATCGCGGTGCCGGAGATCCCGCGCGTGGCGCGGCTGCTGCGTTCCGTCGTGCTGACCGTGCGCGAGGAGCCTTACGTGGAGGCGGCCGTCGCGCTGGACACGCCGACCTTGAAGATCCTCACGCGCCACATCCTGCCCAACGCAATCGCGCCACTGATCGTGCAAGGCACCTACATCTGCGCTTCCGCCATCCTGGTCGAGGCCATCCTGTCCTTCCTCGGCGTCGGCATGCCGGCCGACATCCCGACCTGGGGCAACATCATGGCCGAAGGCCGCATCCAGTTCACCCAGTACCCGCACAACGTGCTGGTGCCGGGCGTGTTCCTCGCGCTGACGGTGC
>JAQGMY010000049.1 GCA_028292105.1 Ramlibacter sp. | reverse complement strand
GCGGCGGCAATCCGTGGGCGGGCACCTTCCTGGACACCTTCCGCTACCTCGACCAGCTCGGCCGCCTCGCGCGCCAGGAGGTGGACGTCGTCCTTCACAACACGCTGGTCGCCAGCGATTACGGGCTGCTGGACGAAAACAGCTTCGCGCCCAAACCCAACTACTGGGGCGCCTTGCTGTGGCGCAACCTGATGGGAACCACCGTGCTCGACTCCGGCGTTCCGATCGCTCCGGGGCTGCATGTCTATGCGCACTGCCTGCGCGGGGTGCCGTCCGGCGTCGCGCTGCTGGTGATTAACACCGACAGGAACAACGCCCGCACCATCAACGTTCCGGCCGCCGCGATGCGCTACACCCTGCGCTCGAACGAGTTGCAGGGCACGCGCGTCGAGCTGAACGGAAAGGTTCTCGCATTGGGACAAGGCGATGCGCTCCCCGCTCTGGTCGGCAGTCCGGCGCCTGCCGGTGAACTGCAGTTCGCGCCTGCGACCATCACTTTCCTGGCGCTGCCGAACGCAGGCAACGGCGCCTGCCGGTGATGGCGGGACCGCCACCATAGCGCTGGGCGCAAAGTACGCCAGCCTCATGATGGTGGTCGCTAAATTCACTGCACCCTACAAGGGGCGTGAGATGACTGAGCTGGTTGCAATCAGGCTGGCGCGACTTCGTGTTCGAAGGCGATCGGGTTCTGGGTCGACCGCGTCGCCACCTCTTGTGCGCTGAGCCGGGACCCGGCGGCGCAGCCATTCGGCCATCGAAAGGAGTAGGACATGAGCCAGGATTTCCAGGACAGGATCGCGCTGGTCACGGGCGCCGGTTCCGGCTTGGGCCGGTCGATCGCGCTGGCGCTCGCCGCGCAGGGCGCCAGGGTGGCGGTCAACGACCTGCGCATCGAGGTCGCGCAGAAGGTCGTCGACGAGATTGCCGCAAGCGGCGGTAGCGCGACTGCGATCGCGGCCAACGTCGGCGAGCCCGAGCAGGTCAAGGCCACCGTCGACTCGATAGTGGCGCAATTCGGCGCGCTGCATCTCGCGGTCAACAATGCCGGGATCGGCGGCCCGCTGGGCCTGCTCGCCGACATCGACATCGCGGCCTACCGGCAGCTCATGGATGTCAACCTGCACTCCGTCTTCTACGGGATGCACTACCAGATCCCCGAGATGCTCAAGGCCGGCGGTGGCGCGATCGTCAACATGTCATCGGTGCTTGGCCTGGTCGGCGACGCCAACGCGGTGCCTTACGTCGCGGCCAAGCACGGCGTGGCAGGCCTCACCAAAGCCGCAGCCCTCGGCTACGCCGACCGGGGCATTCGCGTCAACTCGGTGCACCCGGGATACATCGACACGCCGCTGCTTCAGAACCTGCCGAAGGAAGCGTTCGACGCACTGGTGGGCCTCCACCCTGTCGGCCGCCTGGGCCGGCCGCAAGAGGTCGCCGAGCTGGTGCTGTTCCTGCTGTCCGACAAGGCGAGCTTCATCACCGGCTCCCAGCATGTGGTCGACGGCGCCTACACCACGCGCTGATACACGCAGTCGGGGCGCCTTCAGAGGGGCGCGCAGGTATTGGCGCGCGAGCTTGACGCGCTGCACGCCGGCTTCGGCAAGCCCATCGTCATGACCAGGTTCGGCACCGACACCACCCGGGCGTGCACGCGCAACCGGCCGAGATGTGGTCGGAAGAATACGAGGTCGAGTTCCTGCGCCTCTACCTCGGCGTCGCCGCGCAGCGGCGGTTCTGGCGGGATGCAGATGTGGAACCTCGCCGACTTCAAGACCGGCCAGGGCACGAGTCGAGCCGGCGGGATGAACTTCAAGGGTGTGTTCACCCGCGAACGGCGGCCCAAGATGGCGGCGCACTTCCTGCGCAGCCGGTGGGCGTCAAGATGAGGGAGACGACGACATGACGATGCATCCATTTGCGTACTTGCGCGCTGCGCTTCTGGTCGCGCTGGGGGCGATGCAGCTTGCGATCGGGGCTGACGCGGCAGCCCGCACCATGGTCTACATCTCGAATGCCGACAGCCGCGACATTCACGTCCTGGAGATGAACGAGCAGGACGGCAGTTCGACGCTGGTCGAGAAAATTGCGGTAACGGGCATGGTCATGCCGATGGCCGTCAGCCCGGACCGCAAGCATCTCTACGCTTCGCTGCGCTCCGAGCCCTACTCGGTCAGCACCTTCGCCATCGGCCGGCGCGGCAGGCTGACGCTGATGGAAACGGTTCCGCTGGCCGACAACATGGCCAACCTGGACACCGACCACAGCGGCCGCTTCCTCCTCGCGGCGTCGTACTCCGGCAACAAGATCTCCGTCAACGCCGTGCGCCCGCAGGGCACCGTCGATCCAAAGCCGCTGGCGGTGTTGCCGACCGGCAAGAATGCCCATGCGATCCACGCCGACCCGTCCAACCGCTTCGTATTCGTCACCAACCTCGGCGACGACCAGATCCTGCAATACCGCTTCGATCCGGTCACGGGCAAGCTGACGCCCAACTCGCCGGCCGCGGTCGCAACGAATAAGGGCGCTGGCCCGCGCCACCTGGTGTTTCATCCGAATCGACGCCTCGTGTTCAGCACCAACGAGCTCGACGGAACCGTCAACACCTATCGGCTCGACGATGCCGCGGGCACGCTGACCCTGGTCGGCTCAACCTCGGTGATGCCGCCCGGCTTCAACGGCGGCGCCCCGGCCACGGCGGACCTGCACCTGAGCCCCGACGGCAAGTTCCTGTACACCTCCGAGCGAACCTCCAACACCCTCGCGGCCTTCGCCGTCCGTGCCGACACCGGCAAGCTGACGCTGATTGCCCACTATCCCACCGAGCAGCAACCGAGGGCATTCAACATCGATCCCAGCGGGCGCTACCTGCTCGCCGTCGGCCAGATGTCCGGCCGCCTGAGCAGCTACGGAATCGATCGGAGCACCGGCACCCTGCGCAAGCTCTCGGACCAGGCGGTGGGCAGCAACCCGAACTGGGTGGAAATCGTCGCGTTGCCGGATTGAGCAACATCTGCTCGCGCAGCAGACTTCCACGCAACTGAGCCGGGCTCTCGCACAAACATCCTGCCGTGCTGCGCACCCTGCTGAGAGTGCCTGAAAATTGCGCGCGCTTTCGCGGCATGGATGGCGTGCGGGCGAACACAATTTTGATCGCCGCGCCCGAACGGCAGGCGCGCACCTACTGGCGAAACCCTTACTGCTCCAACACAAGGAGATCTCGGATGACGAAGCAGCCGATACGGGTGGGTTTCATCGGGCTCAATCCCGATGGGCAATGGGCGGCGACAGCGCACATCCCGGCGCTTGCCAGCCTGGTCGCCGATTTCACGATCAGCGGCGTGGCCAACAGCAGCGCGGCAAGCGGACAGCGGGCCGCAGCCGCTTTCGGCCTGCCGCATGCGTTCACCGACGCTGACGCGCTGGTGCGATCGGACGCCATCGATCTTGTGGTCGTGACCGTCAAGGTACCGCATCACCATGCCCTGGTGAAGGCGGCACTCGACCAGAACAAGCATGTCTATTGCGAGTGGCCGCTCGGCCGAACGCTGGCGGAAGCGCGCGATCTCACCGGACTTGCCGATGCGCGAGGCGTGGTCGCCGCGATCGGCACGCAGATGCGCGTCGCGCCCGAAGTCGAGCATTTGAGAAAACTGATTGCCGACGGTTATGTTGGCGAGGTGCTGTCGACGACGCTGGTTGGAAGCGGCGGCGAATGGGGCGCGGAATCGACAGAACCGTATCGCTATCTCTTCGAGCGCGCGAACGGCGCCACCATGTTGACCATCCCGCTGGCGCACACGCTTGCCGGCTTCCAGGACGTGCTTGGCGGCTTTGACCGCGTCGACGCGCGCATGTTGACCCGTCGTCCGCAGATCCGCTTCACCGACAGCGGTCGGACGATCACGAGGGACGTCGCCGACCAGATCATGGTTCACGGCACGCTTGGAAGCGGCGCGGCCTTCGCTATCCATTACCGGGGCGGCAGCACGCGGGCGACCAATTTCCGTTGGGAGATCAACGGGACCGAAGGCGACATCGTTGTCACCGGACCTGGCGGCAACGGTCAGATCATCCAGTTGTCGATTGCCGGGGCGCGAGGTGCGCAGACCGAGCTGCAGCCGCTGATGCCACCGGCCTCGGTCTATGCAGGCTGGCCGGAAACATCGCTTGCCCGCAATGTAGCACGCGTGTACGCGCTGGTCGCCCAAGACATACGCACGGGGAGCCGGCAAGCGCCCAGCTTTCGCGATGCGGTGGCGCTTCATGAAACGATCGAGGCGATCGAGCGCGCTGCGGACACGGGCGGCTGAGCCGCGCGATGTGCAGTCGAACCGAAGATCGAACGCCCGCGTTCAGAGGATCCACAAGCCACAACATGCTGCGTCTCCGCGCTCAGCGCCCGTCTCGTGCTGCAACTGCCGAGCAATCGTGCGTGCGCGCCAAGAGCGGGCCGCCGAAAAGCGTTCCCACGCCCATCCATATTTCGCGGCGCACGCGGAACATCATCGTCGCTCTGGCCCTGGTCGCGTTCGCCGTGCTGTTATGGCAGGCGCCGAGTCTGCTGGCCTTCATGTTAGGTGGGACTGCGCTGGCTGTCGTACTGTCTTTTCCAGCCCGCCTCCTGTCGCGCGTCATGCCGCGATGGCTGGCGATTTTGCTGACGTTCCTTGTGCTGGCCGCGCTGGCCATCACCGCCTTGGCCATCGTGGTGCCCATTCTTCTCGATCAGCTGGGCGCCCTGACCAAGGCCATCCCCGCGATCGCTGGGCGCATCGAAGAGAGACTACCGGGACTCCTGAACCGCTCGGGTGCGGACAGCTTTCTGCCCCTTCCGGTGGATGAATTCATCGAACGTGCCAAGGGCGATTTTCTAAACGCCATCCAGAACCTCGCCGGTCGATTACTGGGTGAAGTCGTGCCCTTCGTTGCAGGCGCGGTCAGTGCCGCAATCACGTTGTTCGGCTTGATCTTCATCGCCGCGTATCTGCTGGCCGACGCGCGGAAGCTTCGTCGCTTGGTGCTGCTCGCATCTCCCCACCACTACCGGCGCGATGTGCGCGATCTTTGGAGCGCGTTCAGCCTCACACTTTCGCGATATCTCGGTGGGCTTGCCGTTTCACTCGCCATTCAGGGCGCGTTGTCGGCTGCCGCACTCTACGTGCTCGGCGTTCCGTACGCCTTGCTGCTGGGAGCATGGGTCGCGCTGACGGCGCTAATACCGTACCTCGGCGCCTGGGTCGGCGCAATCCCGGCAGTGCTGCTTGCACTGTCCATCTCGTTGCAGACTGCTGTGCTCACCGCAATTCTTTTCCTCTGCATCCAGATGCTCGAAAGCAACTTGCTGACACCGCGCCTGCAAGGTAAGGCCCTGCGCGTGCATCCGGTGATCGTGTTCCTGGCTGCGGTCACCGGGGCAGAGCTCGCCGGGCTCGTCGGCGTCATCTTTGCAGTCCCGACGTTGGCTGTGCTACACGTTCTGTTCGAGTTCTTCCGGGCGCGGGTCCGGGTCGCAAGAGGCTAGCAGTGCTGTGCGCACGTGGAGGCAGCACACTTGGACGGTGTCTTCAAGGACCGGCGATAGGCAATACGGGCTGCCGAGCCGGTTTGTCACGCAGACGAACCGCGCCGACGGCACCGGCCGACTCAGCTTCCTGCCACCACGGGAGCGGCTGATGCGCTCGTGGCTGACCGCTGACTCGCAGAGCAACAGCCCGCCGCTGCGTCACGCCAGCCGGCGCTCGCGTCCGATCGCCGCGGCGTCCTCCGCCCGCGCCAAAACCAGTTTCGAAACGTGCCCAACCTCTCGGGTCTCTGGCAATGCCAGCTCGACCAAGAGTAGGGTGATGGTTGCGGCAGATCATGGCCTGCAGCCACGCACCGGCTCACTCACTTCTTCAACGTCAACAGGAAAGCGCTCGTCGGCCCGATCGCGACCTCGAACACGCCGTTCTTCGCGGTGGTGGCTTCGCGGCGCTCCGTCCCCACCGGTCGCCCGTCCCGGCTGCCGTCGAACGTCTGGCCGCCAAGCGTGATTCCCGACTTCGCGCCGAACGACGGCGCGATCAGGCGCTTGATGGCCGCCGACGAATAGCCGGGCACACGGAGCCGCACGGTACCAGACGCCCTCTGGTCCTTGTTGAGAACCGCTA